>JALZAH010000418.1 GCA_030948425.1 Actinomycetota bacterium | reverse complement strand
CGAGACCTGAGCGGGCGCCAGCCTCAGTTGCGAGCGACCCCACGGTCGCTTCCCCGCTCGATCCTGATCCCCCCCGCCCGACGGTCGCCCAGCACGGGGAAGCGGGCTCGGACACCGGCGGGGGCGGCGGGGTCAACCTCGGCCCAGGTGATCCCCTCGTCGGTGCCGGCCTCGGCGACCACGTCGCCCCACGGACCGATGGTCCGGCTGTGGCCGGCGACGGCCACCCCGCCGTGGGAGCCGGTGGCGTTGGTGGCCACCACGATGAGCTGTTGCTCCACCGCTCGAGCCGCGGTCAGGAGCCGCCAGTGGTCGAGTCGGGCTGCCGGCCAGGCGGCGGCGACGACCACGGAGGTGGCGCCGGCGTCGACCAGGGCGCGCCACAGCTCGGGGAAGCGCAGGTCATAACACGTCGTCGCCCCCATTGCGGCCAACGGTCCAGGGATGACGCTGACCGAGTCACCGGCTCGAAGAAGTTGGGCTTCGAGAGACCCCAGACCGAAGACGTGGACCTTGCGGTAGGTGTGGGCCACAGCGCCGGACGGGTCGATCAGCACGGCGGTGTTGTGGAGGCCGGCGGGACTGCGCTCGACGATGCTGCCCAGGTGGATCCAGGTGCCAAGGGCTCGGGCCCAGCTCCGCCCGGCGGCGACGGTGTCGCCGTCGAGGGCCTCGGCGCGCTGCTCGTAGTGATCGAAGGCGAAGTAACCGGGGGCCCACAGCTCAGGGAGGGTGATCAGGTCGGCGCCGGCCGCCGCCGCCACCATGGCTCCCACCCGTTGGCGGCGAGCGGGGACACTCTCGGCGTCGGGGCTGGCCACCTGGATCTGAGCGATTCTCAATGGCCCTCCCGCAACAACCGGGCGAAGGCGGCCATCGCCGTCGAGCCACACACCTCGGCGGCGTCGACCACTCCCAGAAAGGCCAGGAAGCCGTGGATCAGCCCGAATCCCTCGACGTGTTCGACGGCCACGCCTGCGTCGCTCAGGTGGGCGGCGTAGGCCACACCCTCGTCGTGGAGGGGATCATATTCGGCGGTGACGACGACCGCCGGGGCCAGTCCGTCGGGCACCGGGGCGTGGACCACGGCCACGTCGAGATCGGCCGCTGCCTCCGGTGTGGGCAGGTACTGGTGCCAGAACCACGCAATGTCGGCGGCGGTGAGGAAGAAGCCCTCCCCGTTGGCGGCGATGGACGGGAAACCCATGGCCGGGTCCACCGCCGGGTAGGCCAGGAGCTGGGCGACCAGATCCACCCCCTCGGGGCCGTGGGCGGCCCGCAGGGCGGCGCCGGCGACCAGCGAGGCGCCAGCGCTATCACCGGCCACGCCGTGAGGCCGGCCCGGAAACGTGGCCGCCGTCCAGCGCAACGCCGCCATCACGTCATCGAGGGGCGCCGGGTGGGGATGCTCGGGGGCCAGGCGATAGTCGACGGCGACGACGATGGCGCCCACCTGGTTGGCCATCCGCCGGCACACCGGGTCGTGGGTCTCGAGGTCGCCGAGCACCCATCCGCCGCCGTGAGCGTAGGTGACCACGGGCAGGTCACCGACCGCGTCCGGGCGGTACAGCCGGACGGGCACTGCGCCCAGCGGGCCGTCGATGCGGTCGTCGCTGACCTGGGCGACCGTTTCCGGCCGGTAGTCGCCACGGCGCCTCGACATTGCCAGGGCCCGGTAGTTACGTCGGGCGTCATCTGCCGTCCCTGCGCTCAGCGCGGTGGCGTCACTCGACGCCATCGCCTCGAGGACGGCGCGGAACTGGGGATCCAGGACCATGGTCGCCAACCTAATGGGGGCGCTGGTTGGCGGCCGAGCTTGGCTGAGCTACCGGCCCACCCGCCAACCTCGGGTGAACGGCAACCGCCACTCGTAGGGGGCGATCAACTGGTCCATGGCCGCCTGCGGTCCCCACGAACCCTGCCAGTACAGGTGGATGGCCGGCGGGTTCTCGAGCAGGGGACCGGAGAGGTCCCAGAGTCGCTCGATGCCCTCGGCCGCAGTGAACAGGGTGCGATCGCCGGTCATGGCGTCGTGGATGAGCCGCTCGTAGGCCTCGAGGACGTCACCCTCATAGCCGGTTTCGTGCAGGGCGAACTGCAGACTGAGCTTGTCGAGGGCCATGCCCGGGCCCGGGCGCTTCCCGTAGAACGACAACGACAGCTTCGATGAGTCGGCCAGGTCGAAGGTCAGGTGGTCCGGTCCCAGGACCCCGACCCCCGAGCCGGCCGGGAACATGCTCCTCGGTGGTTCCCGGAAGGCGATGGAGATGATGCGTGCCCCTTCCGCCATCCGCTTGCCGGTCCGCAGGTAGAACGGGACCCCGGCCCACCGCCAGTTGTCGATCTGGGCTTCGAGGGCGATGAAGGTCTCGGTCTGGGAGTCGGCGGCCACGCCCGGCGTGGCCCGGTACCCGTCGTACTGGCCCCGGACCACCTTGGCCGGGTCGAGAGCGAGCATGGAGCGGAAGACCTTGTTCTTCTCCTCGCTGATGGCGTGGGGTTCGAGGGCGGTCGGCGGCTCCATGGCCACAAACCCGAGGATCTGGAACAGGTGGGTGACCACCATGTCGCTGAACGCCCCAGTGCCCTCGTAGAACCCGGCGCGGTCTCCCACCGAGAGGGTCTCGGGGACGTCGATCTGGATGTGGCTGATGTGGTCCCGGTTCCAGATGGGTTCGAACAGACCGTTGGCAAAGCGGAAGGCCAGGATGTTCTGGGCTGCCTCCTTGCCGAGGAAGTGGTCGATGCGAAAGACCTGGTCCTCGTTGAAGTGCTCGTGGACGGCGTCATTGAGGGACCGGGCGCTGGCCAGGTCCGTCCCGAAGGGCTTCTCCATGATCACGGCGGCCCGCTCTGCCAAGTTGGCGTCGCCGATCATGTGGATGACCGAGCGAGCCGCCGGCGGCGGGACACTCAGATAGTGAAGGAAGCACACGTTGTCGCCCATCTCCGCGGCCCGGGTCATCACCACGTCGCGCAGGGCGGCCGGCCCTGCCTCCATCGGCGTGTAGGACAGCTTGGGGCCGAGGGCCGCCCACCGCTCGTCGGTGATCTCGTCGTCGGTGGTGGCCTTGCGGGCGAACTCCTCGCACGCCTTGCGGGCGAAGTCCCGAAAGGCGTCGTCGTCGAGCGTATCGAGGGAGACACCGATCAGGCGGAACTCGGGCAGCAGGCCGGCATCGGTGAGATGGAGGAAGGCGGGGAGCAGCTTGCGTCTGGCCAGGTCACCGGTCGCTCCGAACAGGACGACGACGTGGGGCACGGTCATAACCTCGACCCTACGGTCCCAGAGCCGCCCGAGTCGACGGCCGGTCGGTCAGGGATCTCGGCGTCAGGCGGCGGAGCTCGGCGTCAGGCGGCGGAGCTCGGCGTCAGGCGGCGCCGATCTGGGTCAGGCGGCGCCGATCTGGGTCATGATGCCGAGCAGATCGGACATGCCCCAGCGCTCCACGATCTGAGCGTTCTCGAACCGGCCGATCTGCATGCCGCGCACCTCGATCTTCTTCCCGCTCGGCGCCACCCCTTCGAAATCGCCCTTATGGGTGCCAGTCAGGGTGTAGGCCAGAGCGACGTGGTCGTCGTCGACCACCACGGCCGCCGGCTCGATGTGGGCATCGGGGAACGCCGTCAGCAGACTGGTGAAGAACGACCGGAAACCCTCTCGCCCCGGCCCCTGGGTGGGGGCGGGATCGTGATCAACAGCATCCACCGCGAAGGTCTCCATGGCCGCGTCGATGTTGCCGGCGTTGATGTTGTTACCCAGGCTCTCCTGGGCGGCGACGTTGTCTTCACGGGACACAGAGATTCTCCTCAGGTTGACCGCACCTTGTTGGCCACGGCATCGATGGCCGCGACTTGTCGCGGCGAGTTCCGTACGTACCCCGTGGCCGCTCCGGCAAAAACGAACAACTCGCGGAACGGCCATCCGTCCTGGCGAAGGCCAACACCGAGTTGCAGGTGCGACCACCACGACGAGGCCAGAGCGGCCAGCGGGCCGAGCGGGTCAGGCCTTCGATGACCGCCCACAGGCCGAGGGCGGCGGCGGTGACCAACGCCGTGCTGAACAGGACCGGATGCCGCTGCGCTCCCGACGGCGGCCTCGGATCTCCAGCCTCGGACCTACAGTGGGTCCGTGCGCATCGACGTGGCCACCATCGACGCCGAACGGGAGCGCCTCAGGCACACCTATCTACGCGACCGCGGGGAACGACCGGCGAGCTCGGCACAGGGCGTGCATCACGTAGCCCTGCTGTCGGCCGACGTGGAGCGAACCATCCGCTTCTACCAGGAGCTGCTCGAGTTCCCCCTCACGGAGATCTTCGAGAACCGCGACTACGAAGGGTCCAACCACTTCTTCTTCGATCTGGGCAACGGGAACCTGCTGGCCTTCTTCGACTTTCCCGGACTCGACCTCGGCCCCTACGCCGAGGTGCTCGGTGGTCTCCACCACCTGGCCATCAGCGTCGAACCGCGGCGCTGGGAGCAGCTGAGGGCCAAGCTTGAAGACGTCGGCGTGGCTTATCAGCTGGAAAGCGGGTCGTCGATCTATCTGCGCGATCCCGACGGTGCCAGGATCGAGCTGCTAGCCGACTCGCTCGGTCAGATGTACGGTTCCATCGTCAGCTGAAACCCGGTGGGCGACGCTCAGGCCTGGCTCGGCTCCCGTCCCCCGGTCGATGCCCGGCGGGTCGCTTCTGCGGCGAAGGGGGTGATGCCGATGGCCAGAAGAGGGAACACCGACGCCACCGCGAACCCGACCCCGTAGCCGGCCGCCCCGATCAGCGCACCGAGAAGCGGTGGGGTGAGCGACGCGGCGATGTTCTGGGCGGTGTTCTGGGCGCCGAGGGCCCGTCCCGCCCACGTCGAGCCGGCGAACTCGGCCACCGCGGTGAAACCGAGTCCGTTGTCAGCCACGGTGACCACGGCGCCGAAGCCCAGGGCGACCACCACCAGCGCTGACCCGGTCGAGTCCCCCAGGGCCACGCCGAGCATGGTCACGGTGGCGGCCACGGCCACCAGGCGCATCGGCCCCAGCCGGCTCCCGGCCCGGTCCGACCACCTCCCGGCGGCCACCCGTCCGGCGGCCCCCAGGACCTGGAAGCCGAACAGCAGACCACCTGCGGTGCTGGCCGCCCAGTGGCGCTGTGCCACCAGGTACTCGAGGGAGAACACGGAGATGGCGAACTGGGGCACGACGAGCAGGGTGCTGGCCCCATGCAGTCGCCAAACTGCCGGTGACCGATAGGGCGAACGGGGGCGCAACCCGGGAACGGTCGCTACTCGGGGAGGGTCGACAACGAACATCACCACCAGGGCGGCGACAGCCAGGCAGGCGAAAGCCGGAACGGTGAGGGCCCAGCCGATGCCGGCGGCCCCGGCCACGGCGGGCAGGACGAGGGCGGCGATGCCGACTCCGAGCGGCTGGGCCGTCTGGCGGGCGCCCATGGCGGTCCCCCGTTCGTGGGGGGCGAACCATCCGAGGACGACCTTGCCACTGGCGGCGTTGACCGACGCCCCGGCGGCGCCCGCCAGGCCGAGCAGCACGGAGCGGGGGACCACGTCGCCGACCAGTGCGGCACCGAGCAAGGCCACGCCGGCCAGGCCCAAGCCCAGGGCCATCACGTTGCGCTCCCCGAACCGGTCGGTGGCCGCTCCCCAAGCGATGAGGGTGCAGAGCAGACCGATGGTCGGCGCCGCTACCACCCAGCCGGCGGCGGCCAGGGACAGGTGCTCGCTTCGGCGCAGCACGGGCAGGACCATGGGAATTCCGTAGAGGAAGATGCAGCTCGCCGCCTGGGCGGCCAACCCGATGCTCAGGATGAGCCAGCGGTGCACACCGTCGGCCGGTGTCATCTGGGCATCCCCGGACATGGTCGTCAGGCTACAACCGCCGTCCCATCATCAGGACAGTGGTCTCACAGAGCAAGACGGGGCGGGGCCCGGCTCAGCGTCGCTCCCTCACAGGCCGGCATCCACGATGTCGCACAGGCGGTCGAGGGCACCGTCGATCTCGGCCGGGGTGAGGGCCATCAGGGGTCCGTCGATGATCAGGCTGGCCAGGCCGTGCACCGCCGACCATGCCGCTATCTCGCTGTAACCTCGCCGTGCCGCGGGGAGCGCGCCGACGTTGACGAGGTCGTCGAGGGCGGCGTTGAGGAGCTGATAGGCACCGAGTCCGCTGGCCCCGCGCGCACCCGGAGCCGGCTCGGCTCCGGGGTGACGGACACCTGCCCAGATGGTCCGAAACATCCCCGGCTGGGAAAGGGCGTAGGTGACATAGGCCCGTCCGACTGCCCGCAACCGGGCTCGGGCATTGATCTTGGGGTCCGGCCCGGCGGTGACCCCGGCCTGGCCTGCCTCTATGCTCCGGGCCAGCTCGGTCAGACCCCGGTCGGCCACGGCGGCGAGCAGATCGTCGCGACTGGTGAAGTGACGGTAGCCGGCGTTGTGGGAGACACCGACCTGGCGGGCCACCTCACGCAGGACCACGGCGCCCGGGCCGTGGAGGCGGGCACCGTCCACTGCCGCGTCGATGAGGGCGTGGCGCAGGTCGCCGTGGTGGTAGGCGGCCTTGGAGGGACGGGAAGAATGCACGCCTACATGTTGACATCGTCCACACTTGGAGGGAAGATGTTGACTGTGCCAACATCTAGGGTCCGACACCCCGTCCTCGTCCTCGTCGTGGTCCTGGTGGCGGCATTCGCCATCAATTTGGACACCACCATCGTCAATGTCGCCCTCCCGGCCCTCAACCGCCAGCTGGGGGCGGGGACCAGCTCCATGCAATGGATCGTCGACGGCTACAACCTGGCGTTCGCGGCGTTGGTCCTGGCCGGTGGCACCATCGCCGACCGCTACGGACGCCGCCGGACGCTGGTCGCCGGCCTGGGCCTGTTCGCGCTGGCCAGCGTCATCGCTGCGGTGTGCTCCACGGCCAACGAGCTGATCGCCGTGCGCTTCTTCATGGGCGCCGCCGCAGCGCTCATCTACCCGACGACACTGTCTATCATCACCAACACGTTTCCCGATCGGGGGACCCGGGCCCGAGCCATCGGCGCGTGGGGAGCGGTGACCGGGCTGGGCGTGGCCGCCGGCCCGTTGGCGGGGGGCGCCTTGTTGGACCACTTCTGGTGGGGCTCGGTGTTCCTGGCCCTCATCCCCGTGGCCATCGTCGCCTTGGTGGGCGCCTGGTTCGTCGTCCCCCCATCCCGAGTTCCCGATCGGGCCCCGCTTGACCGTGCCGGACTGGGCCTCTCCGTCGTCGCCCTGGGATCGTTGGTCTACACCGTCATCGAGGCGCCGTCGCAGGGGTGGTCGAGCGGGCGCAGCATCGCCGGCTTTGCGTTGGCCGCTGCCGCCCTGGTGGCCTTCGCCCGAACGGAGAAGCGTCGGGCGGCGCCCATGCTCGACGTGCGCCTGTTCGCCAACCTGCGCTTCTCGGCGGCCAGCGGATCGGTGACCATGGCCTTCTTCTCCCTCTTCGGGTTCATCTTCTTGATCACCCAGTACTTCCAAGAGCTCCGGGGCTACAGCCCCCTGGCAACCGGTGTCCGCATCCTGCCCGTTGCGGCCAGCATCGCCGTGGCGTCGGTGGTCGGTACCCGATTGGCCGTCCGGGCGGGCAACAAGGTGGTCGTGGTCAGCGGACTCCTCCTGCTCACCTTGGCGTTCGCCTGGATCAGTCAGGCGGGTGCCTCGCTCAGCTACGACGTCATCGCCGCCCAGATGGTCCTCATCGGCGCCGGCATGGGTCTGACGTCGGCGCCAGCCACCGAGTCGATCATGGGCGTCGTACGCCCCGACCAGGCGGGCGTCGGCTCCGCGGTCAACGACGCCACCCGGGAGATCGGCGGGACCCTGGGCG
>JALZAH010000396.1 GCA_030948425.1 Actinomycetota bacterium | reverse complement strand
CTCTCCCACCTGTACCTGGCCCGTGATCTCACCGACGTGGACAATGACCTCCAGGGGATCGAGGAGCGTCACATGCGGGAGGAGGAGATCTCCCTCGACGACCTCGACGACCTGGTGGCCTCGGGATCGGTGATCGACGCCAAGACGATCATCGGCCTGACCCTGGCCGCCCGGGCGCTGCGTTGAACCGGCACCCGGCAGGCCAGGACGGTCCACGACGACGCTTCGGCAACGCCCAGGTGCTGGTGGCGGTCGGGCTCATCGTGGTGGCCCTCTACGCTGTGCGACACCGCCTGGGCGTCACCACCCTGCTCATCTTCGTGGTCATAGTCCCGTCGATCATCCTCCACGAGTTGGCGCACGGCGTGGCCGCCTTGGCCTTCGGCGACGACACCGCCAGGAGAGCAGGGCGCCTCACCCTCAACCCCATCAAGCACATCGACCCGATCGGGACCCTTGTCCTGCCCGGGGTGCTGGCCCTCGCCGGTCTGGGCGCGTTCGGCTACGCCAAGCCGGTCCCCATCTCGCCGGGCCGGATGCGCTCGCCGCGCAACAACTCGCTGGTGGTCAGCCTGGCCGGTCCGGCCACCAACCTGGTCCTGGCTGGGATCTCAGTCCTGGCCCTGCGCTTCGGCCGCCCGGCGGGCACGGCCCGCAGCGTCGACTTCCTGGTCAGCTTCCAAGGCCTGGCCGCGGTGGGCACCGTGGACCAGCTGCTGTACCTGTTGGGCTTCTTGAACGTCACCCTGGCCGTGTTCAACCTGATCCCCCTGCCTCCCCTTGACGGCTCCGCCGTGGTCGAGCGGCTCCTGCCGGCGTCGGCGTGGCCCACCTGGTTGAAGGTCCGCCAGTACGCCATGCCCATCTTGTTGGTGATCGTGCTGTTCAACCCCGGGGGCTTCCTCGGTCACATCTTCGCTCCCGCAGAACGGGCATGGGCCCACCTGCTCACGCTCTGAAGTCGATTACCGGTCCCGGTGCTCACCGTGCTCGCCGGCCTGGCCGCCGCCGGGGCGAGCTCGGTCTTCTTGCAATGGCCGGCGCGGCCATGGTGGCGGTGATCGCCGTGGTCGTCTTTCGGCTCCGAGACCCGGGGCCAGACCCTCGAAGTCTGATCAGCGAGGACGCCGTCGACCCCTCAACCCGACCTCGCCGGGCAGGGATGGCTTCGGGGACCGCTACGCTCGGGCCGTGAGCGGGGAGTTCGGATCCATGCGCCACCTGGGGGGCCGACTGGTCGGTTCGCTGTGGCCCGGAGGACCGGGAGGCGATGGGGAACGTTGGGCTCGGTCGTGGCTGCTGGCCGGCGAGGTCCGCCTCTGGGGGCGGCTGTCGGGCCCCGACCGCCGTCACGCCCTGGGGGTGGCCCGCCAGGTGAGCCGCCAACTCGGCATCGTCGTCGGCGACGGCCCTCGTCGGCCGATCATGGCTGCCGCCCTCCTCCATGACGTGGGCAAGGTCGACGCCAGGCTGGGCACATGGTCCCGGGTGGCGGTGACGGCCGCGGCCATCACCGTCGGGCGTAGCCGCGTCGCCGCCTGGGCAGGTCCGGGACGGACGTGGCCGGCCCGGGCCGGCCGCTACGTGACCCACGACCGCCTCGGCGCCGAACTGCTGGTGGCCGCCGGCAGCGATCCGTTCACCGTGGCCTGGGCTGCGGAGCATCACCTACCGGCGGACCGGCGCAGCGTCGCCCCGGCGGTGGCGGCGGTGCTGGAGGCGGCGGACGGGGACTGATCCGCCATGGCTCCGGCGTGAGAAACGTGAGGGTCAGGCGGGGCAGAGACCGATCGCCTGGTAGGCGGCGGCGACCGTCGGCGCCGTCGCCGCCCGGGCCGCCTCTGCTCCGGCACCGAGGATCTCGTTGACGGCGTCGGGATCGGCGGTCAGGGCCCGATAGCGCTGCTGGATGGGGGAGAGCAGGTCGATGACGGCGGCGGCGGTATCAGCCTTGAGGGGTCCGTAGCGGGTGTAGCCGTCGGCCACCTCGACGGGGCTGCGTCCGGTGACCGTGGCCAGCAGATCAAGAAGGTTGGAGACACCGGGCTTGGTCTGCGGGTCGTAGCGCACGGCGTCGTCGCCGTCGTCGGCGTCGGTGACGGCCCGCTTGACCTTGTGCTCGATCGCTTCGGGCTCGTCCAGGAGGAACACCGTTCCGGTGACCGAGGCCGCCGACTTGGACATCTTCTTGGTGGGCTCGGTCAGATCCATGATCCGGGCCCCGGCGCCCCGACTGGCGATCATCGGCTCGGGGATGGTGAACACTTCCCCGTAACGGCCGTTGAACCGCTCGGCCAGGTTCCGGGTCAGCTCCAGGTGCTGGCGTTGGTCGTCGCCCACCGGTACCCGGTCGGCCTGGTAGGCCAGGATGTCAGCCGCCATCAGGGTCGGGTAGGAGAAGAACCCGGCGGTGGCGTTGTGCTCCCCGCCTCGGGCTGTCTTGTCCTTGAACTGGGTCATGCGCTGCAGCTCGCCGAAGCTGGCCGTGCACTGCAGCAACCATGTCAGTTGGACATGGGCGGGAACCTGGCTCTGCACGAACAGCGAGCAGCAGTCAGGGTCGAGGCCGGCGGCCAGGAGCAGGGTGGCCATGGACATGGTGGCCGCCCGCAGAACGTCGGGGTCGCCGGGGACGGTGAGGGCATGCAGATCGACGATGCAGTAGAAGGCGTCGTGATCGTGCTGGAGGCTGACCCACCACCGCAGGGCGCCCAGGTAGTTGCCGAGTTGAGGTTCGCCGGTGGGCTGGATGCCCGAGAACACGGTGCTCACGGCCGGCCATGCTACGGGACCCGCCGGGTGGTCATCCTGCCGGCTCGGCCCCCCCGGCGGCCTCGAGCATTGCTCGCCCCCCGGCCGCCGGTCCTCCCTGGTGACCGAAGACCGCCGTACCGGCCACCAGCACCGTCGCCCCGACGTCCACACAGGACCGGGCATTACCGGCGTCGACGCCACCGTCGACCTCGATCTCGGTCACCAGCCCCTGCCGCTCCACCTCGGCGCGCACCTGAGCGACCTTGGAAAGCGTGCGCTCGATGAGGCGCTGACCCCCGAAGCCGGGGTTGATGGTCATGACCAGAGCCAGATCACAGACCTCAAGCACGTCATCGAGGCAGGACGCCGGCGTGGAGGGGTTGACCGCGGCGCCCGCTCGGCAGTCGAGGTCGCGGATGCGGGTCAGGGTGCGATGGAGGTGCGGTGACGTCTCGTAGTGGACCGTGATCCCATCGGCACCCGCCTGGGCGAAGGTCTCGAGGTGGCGCTCGGGTTGGACGATCATCAGATGCAGCTCGAGCGGTAGGGCGGTCTCTTTGCGCAAGGCCCGTACGGAGTCGGTGCCGAAGGTGAAGTTGGGCACGAAGACGCCGTCCATGACATCGACGTGGAGACGGTCCGCCCCGCTGCCCTCGAGGGCGTTGACCTCGTCGGCAAGGTGGCCGAAGTCGGCGGCCAACATGCTGGGTGCGAGATGGATGGCGCCTGCACACGGCGCCCAGGTAGAGCGGGGCATGATCGCATCATGCCAACAATGAGCCACGCCAGGTCGGGCATCGCCGATAGACATGCTCCCATCGCAGGAGCGCAGGGCCGGCGCCGGTAGGCTGAAGCGGTGCCCTACACCGTGAGCACGCCGGTCTTCGAAGGCCCCTTCGACCTGCTCCTGCATCTCATCAACCGCGAACAGGTGGACCTGTGGGAGGTCTCGGTGTCGTCGATCGTCGACGCCTACCTCACGGCACTCGACCAGATGCGGGGACTGGACCTGGAGGTGGCGACCGAGTTCCTGCTGATCGCCGCCATCCTCCTGGAGTTGAAGACCCGCCGGCTCCTACCTGGTCGCAGCGACGTGGAGCCGGAGGAGGAGCTGGCCCTGTGGGAGGAGCGGGATCTGCTCCTATCGCGCCTGTTGGAGGCCAAGACGTTCAAGGACGCCGCCGCCTCGCTGGTCCGGACCATGGACCAGGCTTCGGGTAGCTATCCGCGGACCGCAGGACTCGACGAGCGCTTCGTCAACCTGGCGCCCGATCTTCTGGCCGGGGTAGACCCCGGGGCCCTGGGCGCGGCCATGGACCGGTTGCTCGCCCCCAAGCCGGTGGCCCAGGTCCTCCTCGATCATGTGGCTCCCATCCGCCTCAGTGTGGCCGACGCGGTGAGCGAGCTGGCCATGGACCTGACTCGGCTGGGCCAGGCCACGTTCGCGTCGCTGACTGCGGGGGTGAGCAACCGTCTGGAGGTCATCGTTCGCTTCCTCGCCCTCCTCGAGATGTACAAGCAGGGCTCGATAGATCTGAGCCAGGTCGGGACCTTTGCCGAGCTGCACGTCTCGTGGCTGGGCGAGGGGGCCGAGACCACCGAGGCGGTCGAGGAGTACCAGGGATAGTGGCCGGCGAAGCCCAGCGGGCCATCGAGGCCATCGTCATGGTCTCCGATGTACCGGTCGAACCCGGCATCCTGGCCCAGTTGCTCGAGATCTCCCCAAGCCGGGTCGAGGAGCTCTGCGCGTCCCTGGCGTTGGAGTACGCCAACTCCGACCGGGGGTTCACCCTGGCCCGGGTGGCCGGCGGTTACCGGTTCCAGAGCCACCAAGACCTGGCGCCGTACGTGGAGCGCTTCGTCCTCGAAGGCCAGAGCGCCCGGTTGTCGATGGCCGCGTTGGAGACCCTGGCCATCGTCGCCTACAAACAGCCCGTGTCCCGGGCCCAGGTGGCGGCCATCAGGGGGGTCAACGCCGACGGCGTGCTGCGCACCCTCGTTCAGCGCGGCTTCGTGGGCGAGATCGGTCGGGACC
>JALZAH010000333.1 GCA_030948425.1 Actinomycetota bacterium | reverse complement strand
CCGATCCAAGCAGCGCTGGCCGGGGCAGGCCTGCGAGGTCGAGTGCGACACCCTCGAGCAGGTGGTGGCTGCTCTGGGCGCCGGTGCCGACATGGTCCTGGTCGACAACATGAGCCCCTCGCGGGTGGCCGAAGCCGTGGCCGTCGTCGGCGGCCGCATCCCCGTCGAGGTGTCGGGCGGGGTCACCCTCGAGACCATCGGCGACTACGCAGCGGCCGGGGCCGACCTGGTCGCCGTCGGGGCGCTCACCCACTCCGCTCCGGTCCTCGACGTCGGCCTCGACTTGAAGGATGCACCGTGCTCGTCGCCATCGACGTAGGCAACACCCAGACCGTCATCGGGGTCTTCGAACCCGACGCCGCCGACGGAACCCGCGGCGAGCTGGCCTACCACTGGCGGGTCTCCACCGTGGCCGGGCGCACCGCCGACGAGGTGGCGCTGCTCATCGATCAGCTCTTCGCCCTCGAGGGCCTCGACGCCAACGTCATCATCACCGGCATCTCTGTGGCCTCGGTCGTGCCCCGCCTCCGCACCGCCATCCGGGACATGGCCGAGCGCTGGTACAAGGTCCCCACCATCATCGTCGAACCCGGCGTCCGCACCGGCATGCCCATCCTCTACGACAACCCCAGGGAGGTCGGCGCCGACCGCATCGCCGACGCCGTGGCTGCCTTCGAGCAGTTCGGGGGTCCGACCATCGTGGTCGACTTCGGTACTGCCACCACCTTCGAGGTCGTGTCCTGCAAGGGCGAGTACCTGGGCGGGGTCATCCTCCCCGGCATCGAGATCTCTCTCGAAGCCCTGTTCGCCCACGCCGCCCTGCTGCCGCGCGTCGAGCTCGTCGAGCCGTCGAGCGTGCTGGCCAAGAACACCGTCGAATCGGTCCAGGCCGGGGCCATCTACGGCTTCGCCGCCCAGGTCGACGGCCTGTGCAAGCGCTTGGAGGACGAGATCGGGCCGGCCACCGTCGTCGCCACCGGCGGCCTGGCCAGCCTCATCGGGTCGGTGTCCGAGGCCATCGACCATCACGAGCCGTGGCTGACCCTCTACGGGTTGCGGATCATCTACGAGCGCAACGCCCGACCCTGAGCTCCGCCCGGCCGGCGACTACGGTCGGGCCGGGTGAGCACCGAGGTGGCGGTGGGGCGTCAATCAGCGCTGCGACCCGACGCGCCGCGCCCGTCGGCGGCGACCAGGGCCGGCCGCTTCCCCGTCTCCTACCTGGTCATCGGCGTTCCCCTTGTCATCGGCGCCGTCCGCCTGATCGAGGCGTGGCACCGCCCGTTCACGGGCGGCGGCGACGTGGCCTTCATCGAGTTGGCGATCCGCCACGCCATGTCCCACGCCGCCGCCCTGGGGCCCTACTCTCGCTTCGGCTGGTACCACCCCGGGGCGTTCGTGTTCTACCTCTTCGCCCCGCTGTACGCCGTCTCCGGTGACAGCTCCCGGGCACTGTTCGTCGACGCCTGGTTGCTCAACGCCGGCTGCGCGCTGGCCGTGGTGGCCGTGGTGCGCCGCTTCGCCGGAGAGGCCGTGGCCCTCGCCGGGGCTGTGGTCGTGGCTCTGTTCGTCGGCACCACCGGTTTCGCCGAGCTCATCAACCCGTGGAACCCGTCCCTGCTGGCCCTGCCCGTCCTGCTCACCCTGGTGGCCGCGGCGGCGGCGGCCACGGGTTCGACCGGGGCCCTGGTCGTCGCTGCCCTGGCCGGATCGTTGGCCGTGCAGACCCATCTGAGCACGGTGCCCGTCGTCGCTGTGGCCCTGGTCGCCTCGGCCCTGGCCTGGGTGTTCGCTCGCCGCCCAGCCGTCCCGGCGGCGGGTGGGCCGGGGACCACAGGACGGTGGGCGGCGAGGTGGTGGGGAGCGAGGTGGCGGGACGGGGGGTGGCGGGACGGTGGGCGTCCCCTGGTGATCGTCGGCCTGCTGGCCCTGGTGGGCGTGTGGATCGGACCGCTCGTCCAAGAGGTCCTCCGCCCCAACGGGAACCTGACCCAGATCGCCCGCTTCTACCTCCACCCCCCGCCGGTGGTGGGCGTCACCCATCACGGCCTGTCCGAGACCCTGGGCGCGGCGACCGCCTTTCCCACAACCGTCCCCTTCGCTTCCCCCACCAACCTCAACGGGCACCGGGGCCGGATCCTTGTGGCCGTGGGTTACGGCGTGGCCGGGTTGGCGGTGGCGGTCGTCGGCCGGCGTCGCTCCCGTTTCGCCGCCGGTCTCGGTCTGGCCACATCGGTCGGGCTCCTGGCCGCCCTCGTGGCCGCCTCCCGGGTCATCGGCCCGCTCTACTACTACCTGTTCCTGTGGAGCCGCATGCTGGCCGTGCCCATGCTGCTCGGCGTGATGGTGCTCGTCGCCCCCCGGGTGGCCGCTACCAGGTGGGCCGTGGCCCCCCGGGTGGCGCTGGTGGTGGCCGGCGCGCTGTCGGCCGTGGTGGTGAGCAGGGTGATCGTCGCCGGCAAGGTGATCTCCTACGGTGACTCGCCCGACGCCCGGGCGGTGGCCGCCGCCATCGAGCATGCCGTGGGGCCCCGATCATCAGCTCCGTTCCGCCTCACCGTGGTGACGGAGCAGTTCGCCGACGGTCCGGTCCTGCTGACGCTCGTCAAGGACGGCTACCACTTCGCCATGACCAGCCCCATGGACCTCTATGCCGGCAATGTGGTCCACGCCGACAACGGTCCCGTCTTCAGCCTGCAGCCCTCGACGGACACGGCCCCCCCGGCCGGCACCCACCTCCTGGCGGCGGACGGGACGATCGCCGCCTACCAGAACGGTTGATGCTCGAAACCCGGTTGGACGACCGTGCCCCGGTCGGCAAGCATCGACGGCTGCCATGGCCGAGACCCCCGACAGCTCCGACGAAGCGCTCGCCGACCCGGGGAGCGCCATCCCCGAACCGGCGGCCATCCCCTACCGCTTCGAGCGGACGGCCACCACCGCCGAGCTGATCGCCGAGCACGTCGACCTGGGCGCCGGCGAGGAGACAGGCCGGGTGGTCTCGGTCGCCGGACGACTCATGCTGCGCCGGGAGATGGGCAAGTTGGTCTTCGGCGAGCTGCGGGACTCGTCGGGGTCGATCCAGCTCTTCGCCGGAGCCAGGTGGACCGACCGCTTCGCCGAGCTCACCAAGCTGTCCCTGGGCGACTGGATCGGGGCCACCGGCGAGGTGGTCCGCACCAGGACCGGCGAGCTGTCGGTCAAGCTGGCCGACTGGGTGCTTCTGGCCGAGACCCACCGCAGCTTCGGCGACAAGTGGCGCGGCATCGCCGACGTCGACCTGCGTTACCGCCAGCGTTACGCCGACCTGTGGGCCAACGAGGGGTCGCGCCGCACCCTGCTCCTGCGCAGCCGGATCCTGTCGGGCCTGCGCCGCTTCCTCGAGGACCGCGGTTTCGTGGAGGTCGAGACCCCGGTGTTCCATCCCATCCCCGGGGGAGCCAGCGCCCGACCGTTCGTCACCCACCACAACGCCCTCGACCTCGACCTGTACCTGCGGGTCGCCCCGGAGCTGTACCTCAAGCGCCTGGTCGTCGGCGGCTTCGAGAGGGTCTTCGAGCTGGCCCGGGTGTTCCGCAACGAAGGGCTGTCACCGCGCCACAACCCCGAGTTCACCATGCTCGAGCTGTACCAGGCGTACGCCGACTACCACGACATCATGGCTCTGGTCGAGGAGCTGGTGGCCCACCTGGCCCGAACCCTGTGCGGAACGACGGAGCTGAGCTATGGAGGACGTTCCCTGAACCTGGAGCCGCCGTGGCGACGTGGCACCCTCACCGAGCTCGTCGCCGAACACGCCGGGGTGGAGGTCGACCTCACCACCCCGCTCGAACGGCTCCGCGCCATCGCCGGCGACCATGGTGTCACCGTTCACGAGGCCTGGGGTGCAGGGAAGCTGCTGCTGGAGATCTACGAGAAGACCGCAGAGTCACAGCTTTGGGGCCCGGTGTTCGTCCTCGACTACCCCAAGGAGGTCTCCCCCCTGGCCCGCGACCACCGCTCCCAGCCCGGCCTGGTCGAGCGATTCGAGGGCATCGTCGCCGGCCGGGAGCTGTGCAACGCCTTCTCCGAGCTCACCGACCCGGTCGAGCAGCGGGCCCGCTTCGCCTCCCAGGTGAAGGCCCGGGCCGCCGGCGACGACGAGGCCATGGTGGTCGACGCCGACTACCTGCGAGCGTTGGAGTTCGGCCTGCCCCCCACCGGCGGACTGGGCATCGGCATCGACCGCCTGGTCATGCTCCTGGCCGACGCCGACGCCATACGCGACGTCATCGCCTTCCCCACGCTGCGTCCCGAACAACCCTGACCCACCCCAGGCTCAGACAAGGTCGAGGTCGGCGATCAGGAGGTGGCCGGCGGCCGACATGGCCTCGACGGCCTCGTCGCGGCCCCGCCCCCGCAGCGTCTCGAGGGCGGCCGCCGCCCGGTCCGCCCACCGACGGGCATCGACCACCGAGGTGGCGATGGCTTCGCTGCCCACGATCAGGTCCCTGGCCTTGTCCCGGGCCGGAGGATCGAGCGGGGCTCCCAGCAACGCTCGTAGCTCGTCGCCCACCTCGGGGAGGGCCAGGGCCCGGATGACCGGCAGGGTGTAGGTGCCCTCCACCATGTCGTGACCGGCGGGCTTGCCCAGACGGCTCTCGGTGCCCACCAGGTCCAAGATGTCGTCCCACACCTGAAAGGTCATGCCGAACGCCCGCCCGTACTCGGTCAACGCCACGATGTCGCCCGGTGACGCCCCTCCCACCATGGCCCCCATCCGGGTGGCGCACGCGGTGAGCGACGCCGTCTTGCCGCTGATGGCCCGGAAGTAGGCCTCCTCGCTGCGAGTGGTGTCGAAGCTGTACTCGAGCTGGGCCACCTCGCCGGCGCAGAGGTCGACGATGGTCGACGCCAGCAGGGCGGCGATGTCGGCACCGAGGGCGGCTGCGATCTCCGACGCCCGGGCCATCAGCAGGTCACCGACCAGGACAGCCACCAAGTTGCCCCAGCGGGCGTTGACGCTGGCCACGCCCCGGCGCTGCTCGGCCTCGTCCATGACGTCGTCGTGGTACAGCGACCCGAGGTGGACCAGCTCCACCGAGACCGCCCCCCCGATCACGTCGTCATCGAGGGAGCCCCCGGCGGCGGACGACGCAGCCAGCACCATGGCCGGACGGACCCGCTTGCCGCCGGCGGACGCCAGATGGCCGGCCACCCGGGACAGGAACCGGTCCTCGGTGGAGACCGAGCGCGTCAGGGCCGCCTCCACTCGGGCCAGGTGCTCGTCGATGCGGGGCAGGCCGAGCTGTTCGACGACGTTCACTGCCCTCCGACGATACAAACCATGGCGACGTTAGGTCGATTCGGTCCGCCCGACGGAGAGCCTGGGGCCCCGCCGCGGACCTGGCGACTTTAACGAAGGGGCGCTGGGTACACTGACGCCCACAGAAGAGCCGGAGGTTGGGAGACCGGGCGATCAGGTCGATCAATGGCCCGAGGGACCTCCTTCCGCCTCACCAACCGCGTTGAGTAGGAGGCGGTTCCCTTGTTCGAACGTTTTACCGACCGAGCCCGAAGAGTCCTCGTCCTGGCCCAGGAAGAGGCACGTCTGCTCAACCACAACTTCATCGGCACCGAGCACATCCTGCTCGGGCTCATCCACGAGGGTGAGGGCGTCGCCGCCAAGGCGCTCGAGTCGCTCGGTGTCAGCCTCGAGGCGGTCCGGGAGAAGGTGGAGGAGACCATCGGCCCGGCCGGGTCATCGACCACCGGATCCCCGCCGTTCACCCCCCGGGCCAAGAAGGTCCTGGAGCTGTCGCTGCGCGAGGCGTTGCAGCTGGGTCACAACTACATCGGCACCGAGCACATGCTCCTCGGCCTCGTCCGCGAGGGTGAGGGGGTGGCCGCCCAGGTGCTCGTCAGCTTGGGGGCCGACCTGTCCCGGGTCCGCCAGCAGGTCATCCAGCTCCTGTCCGGCTACCAGGCCGGCAAGGAGGGCGCCCCTTCAGGAACGAGCGGGGCGAGCAGCCAGGAGGCACCGACAGGTTCTCCCGTGCTCGACCAGTTCGGCCGAAAC
>JALZAH010000323.1 GCA_030948425.1 Actinomycetota bacterium | reverse complement strand
ACCAGGCACGGCTGAACAGCTGCCGCACCGCCACGTCGTCGCCGAGCAGGATCGCTCACCAGGATTCAGAGGTCGCTCTCGCTGCGCTGGAGCGCGACGCTGCATGCTGTGAACAGCGCAGCGACCGTCTCGGCATCCGATCCGTGGCCGAGAGGTAACCCCCGATGATCCGGGTCGCCATCGGGCCGGCCGGCCCGTCGGAGTCGCTCGCCCACGCCGTGGCCAGAGGTGGCGGCATGGTCAGCGACCCAGGCGAGGCCGAGGTCCTCCTGTGGACGGATCCCGGGGGGGCCGAGGCGCTAGCCGCCACGCTCGACCAGAACCCCACCATCCACTGGGTGCAGCTGCCGTGGGCGGGGATCGAGCCGCAGGTCGACGTCGTCCGGGCTCACCCCGACCGCATGTGGACCTGCGCCAAGGGGGTGTACGCCGAACCGGTGGCCGAGCTCGCGCTCACGCTCCTCCTTGCCGGCTTCCGCAACCTCGGCACCTACGCACGGGCGACGAAGTGGACAGGGCCGGTCGGCAGAAACCTCACAGGCGCCTCCATCACGATCGTCGGGGGAGGCGGCATCACCCAGTCGCTGCTGAGACTCCTCGTGCCCTTCCAGTGTGACGTCACCGTCGTCCGCCAGCAGCGAGCGAAACTGGAGGGGGCGACCCGGATCGTCACGCCCGACGACCTCGACGAGGCAATCACCGCCGCCGACGCGGTTGTGCTGGCCCTGGCGCTCACGCCGGATACAGCCGGGCTCATCGACCGGCGCCGCCTCGACCTCCTCGGGGCGCAGAGCTGGCTCGTCAACGTCGCCCGCGGCCGACACGTCGTCACCGATGATCTGGTGGCCGCCCTCCAAGCGGGCGCAGTCGGCGGCGCGGCACTGGACGTGACCGATCCCGAGCCGCTCCCGGAGGGCCACCCGCTCTGGACGTTCCCCAACGTGCTGATCACGCCCCACGTCGGCAACACCCCGGAGATGGCCGCACCCCTGCTGGCGAACCGAGTCACCGAGAACCTACGCCGGTGGGCGGCGCAGCAGCCGCTACTCGGCCTCGTGGACGCCGCCGCCGGCTACTGACCAAGGCCCACCTGGAGAGCTGCGTCGGCGCGTTACCGAGCGCTGGTGACGACCCGGGCGGCCCCTGATGGACATCGCAGGGGCTTCGATGAGCTCCGTTCTATTGCTCTTTGCGGATGCGAAGCACCGCCACATACCGGTCGGTCTGGGAGACCAGGTAGGTGATCCGGAACCCCGACGCCGTCACGTCGTCGAAACCCTCGACGCCGAGGACGACCCGCCTGACCCGGCACGGTGCGCCGTCTCGACCCAACCGAGGAGATCTTCGTCGACCTGGAGCCGTTCGGCGTCGCTGAGACGATCATAGTCGGCCTGACATGAGCTGATCCCGAGGATCCGCCAGGTCACGACGCCGAGCGCCGGCGCCGCCTGGCGGCGTAAGCGTTCTTGTCGATGAGGTCCCGCGCGGTGCCGTTGCGAACCTCATCGGCCGCCGCCCTCATCGTCGCCGCAACCTGCTCCTCCCCAACCTCAGCGATCCACTCGTCGAGCAACGGCGTCGGAGACTGGTCTTCGCTGGCCATCGGCCCATGTTAGGTCGCCAGGCTCCTTGACTTCCCGAGATCGGCAGCCGAACCGGCTGGAGCGGAAGGCAACGGTCCTCGACCGAGTCACGCCGCGCGTCGTTACCGCGCGAGCGGGAGGGAGGTGCCGTTCCCGGGCGTTCTGGCGCAGCGAGCTGCGGAAGGGGTTCTTGCTGGCTGCCGGCGGCAACGCCAGGTAATGCTGGTCCGGTGATCATCAGCGGTGACGTCCTCGTCCGGGTTGAGCGGACCGCCGCTCTGGCCGAGGCGGCGATCGCTGCGACGTTGCCCCCGCTCGACCAGCAGTGGCGTGCCTCCGCATTCTCCGTGGCTGGCGGCCAGGTTGTCCTGCTCGGGCCGGGCATGTACGTCAACCGAGGCATGGCCCTCGGCCTCAGGAGGGAGACGACCACCGAGGTCCGCAGTTGTGCCTCATCCGCCAAGATGACAGGGCGACCACGGTCACCGATGAGTTGGACCGGCACGCCAAGTC
>JALZAH010000315.1 GCA_030948425.1 Actinomycetota bacterium | reverse complement strand
TTCCAGACCACCTCCGGAGCGGTCAAGCTCGGGGTCGGGGTCTCCTCCTAGGTCGACAGGCTCCGCCCGGAACCGAGGATCGACTGACCCCAGTGACCGATCACGGCTCCGCAGGGGCAAGGAGAGTGGCAAGGCGTTCCAGGCCCACCACCCTGCTGGCCTTGACCAGCACCGCGGTGCCCGGCCCGACGACCCCCAGGCGAGCGGAGGCGGCCGCCACATCCACCTCGGGAGCCGTCCCGTAGAGATCGGTGCCCACAGCGATCACCTCGATGTCCAAGGAAGCGGCCAGAGCAGCCACCCGCCGATGCTCGTCGGCTTCGTCGGCTCCGAGCTCGGCCATGGCCCCGAGCACCGCCACCCTGCGTTCGACGTCCAGATCGGCCAGAGAGCGGAGCGCGGCCACCATGGACGTCGGGTTGGCGTTGTAGGCATCGTTGATCACCAGACCGCCGCCGGCGGCGAAGCGCACCTCCATGCGCCATGGCGACAGCTGGCCCAGGGCCAGACCGGTGCCCACCTCGCCGAGGCCCACCCCGCAGCACAGGGCCACAGAGGCGGCGGCCAGGGCGTTGCCCACCTGGTGGGCTCCGCGGGCCTCGAGGGCCACGGGCAGCGATCCCCATGGCGTGCGCAACACGAAGCTGGCCCGCAGTCGATCGTCGATGCGGATGTCATGGGCGGTCACGTCCGCCCCCCGACGGCCCTCAGCCGACCACAGCAGGACCTCGGCGGCGCTGTGGGCGGCCATGGCTGACACCCGAGGATCGTCGCCGTTGAGGATAGCCGTCCCCGACGCTGGGAGTGAGCGAACCAGCTCCGCCTTGGCTGCCGCCACCCCCTCGACGGTTCCGAAGGTCGCGGTGTGGGAGGCGGCCACCGCGGTGACCACGCCGATGGTGGGCCGAGCCATGTTGCAGAGGTGGCGGATGTGCCCCGGCGCCCGTGCCCCCATCTCCACCACGGCCACATTGGTGTCCCCTGGGGCGTTGGCCAACGTGAGTGGGACGCCGAGCTCATTGTTGAACGACCGCTCACTTGCCGCCACCTGCATCGTGGTGCGAAGGACGGCCGCGGCCAGGTCCTTGGTCGAGGTCTTGCCGATCGACCCGGTGATGCCCACCACCGGCCCGCCCAGACGATCACGGGCCGCGCTTCCCAGACCGGCAAGAGCGTCTGTGGTGTCGGCTACCTCGATGACCATAGCCATGGCACCCCGGGCCCGATCGGCCGCCTCCACGCGACCCCTCTCGACCAGGCATCCTCCGGCACCGGCGGCCAGGGCGGCGGCGATGAAGTCGTGGCCGTCGCGCTCGGCGCGCACGGGAACGAACAGCATGCCCAGCTTCATCCGCCGCGAATCGATGCCGACCCCGTCCAGCCGACTGCCGTCCTCGCCGCCACGCTGCAGGGTTCCCTTCGTGGCGTCGATGATCTGGGCTGTGCTCCAGTGCATCCTGTCGATCTTGCCAGGCCGGCGCTACCGTGGCGGACCATGCTCGGCAACCCTCGTCCCCCCGCCACCCGGGTGGTGCTCGTCTACGGCGGGCAATCCGCAGAGCACGAGGTGTCATGCATCTCGGCTCGAAGTGTCCTCGACGCTCTCGACGTGCGCCGCTACGACGTTGTCGTGCTCGGCGTCACCCTCGACGGACGGTGGGTTGATGTCACCAAGGCCCCGCACGGGGAGCAGACCCACGTCGACAACAGACCGGCAGCGGGAACCGGGCTGCCGTCGCCCAACGACCTGGCCGCCCCCGAGGTCGACGCCCTCCGGGCCCTGACCGGGGATGGTCCCAGCGGTGAGACGGTGGTCATTCCCCTCATACACGGGCCCATGGGCGAGGATGGAACCCTCCAGGGCCTGCTGGAGGTGGCCGGTCTGCCCTATGTGGGCTCGGGGGTGCTGGCCTCGGCGGCGGCCATGGACAAAGGGGTAGCCAAAGCATTGCTGGGCGCTGCCGGGCTACCCCAGGTCCGCCACCTGGTCCTGCGGGTCGACGAGATCGACGAATGCACCGCCGGGGTGGTGGAGCGGGCCCTCGGGTGGCCGGTCTTCGTCAAACCGGCCAATCTGGGCTCGACCATCGGGATCTCCCGAGCTGACGGGGCGCAGGCCCTGGTGTCCTCTTTGGCGCTGGCTCTGCGCTACGACGAGTGGGTGGTGGTCGAGGAGCAGGTCACCGCCCGCGAGATCGAGCTGGCCGTGCTCGGCCACGTTGACCTGGCCGTGAGCGAACCGGGTGAGACCCTGCCCAGCCACGAGTTCTACGACTTTGACGACAAGTATCTGGTGGGAGAGGCCGGGTTGGCCATACCGGCCCTGCTCCCCACCTCGGTGGCCGCCGAGGCCAAGACGCTGGCCGTCCGGGCCTGCCGGGCGCTGCGGGTGGAGGGCATGGCCAGGGTGGACTTCTTCTACGAGGAGGCCGGTCGGGGTCTGCTGGTCAATGAGATCAACACCATCCCCGGCTTCACCGCCATCTCCATGTACCCGAGGCTCTGGAACGCCGAGGGTCTCGATCCTGGTGGTCTCATCGACGCCCTCCTGACCGCCGCCCGGTCCCGTTACGAACGGCGCCAGGCGTTCGGACGCACTCGCTGAGGGGCCCGTCCCACTCAGGTGTGGGCCCTCAGGTGTGGGCCTCAGGTGTGGGAGGCCATGGGCACGGGCCCGGCACGGGCTGCACCGAGGGACCCGACCGCCACCAGGGGCTGACTGGATCGCTCCACCCCGCCCGCCACCTCGTTGGTCATGGCCAGGGCCTGTACGCCCGGGCCCACTCGGAACGGTACGACCGGGGTGGGGTCAGAACCGAGCAGCCCGTAGGAGATCCGCTGATCGCCGATCACACCCCACAGCTGGTAGGTCCGGTCTGCGGCCAACGGCTCCATCTGGGCGTTGTAGACATATCCCTGGCCGCTGGGCAGCACCACCGCTTCTGCGGACACCACGTTCGACGACAGCGACGCCAGGTGGACGTGGCGGCTCCCCGGGGTGCTGAGAGCCAGCTTCACGGCGCTCATCGACGCGCTGCGCGACAGCGAGGCGATCTGGTTCCTCAGAGCGGAGGTCGTGTTGTCCAGCTTGCTGACCTGGAGCCCGAGGACGACGACCACGACAGCCGCCGCACTGGCGGCGATAGCCAGGGTGCGGACCCGCAACGAGCGCTTCCGGTGACGCCGGGGTCGGTCTGCGGACATGGACGTACGGATGCTGTCGGCCGACCCCGGAGGCACGAACGTCCTGGCCTCCAGGCGCAGGGCGGGAGGCGCCTCTTGGGCGCTGGCCACGATCTGATCCCACAACCCAACCGGGGCCCGGCCTCCGATGTAGCCGAGGAGAGCGGCCGTCTCCCGGTGGCCCCGCAACTCGGCCCGGCAACGTGGACAGGTCTCGAGATGGCGGTCGAGCAGTTCCGCCTCTTCCGGCTCCACGGCATCGAGGGCGTACACCCCCAGCAGATCGGCGAGATCCTCGTGGGAGGTCAGTCGCCCCATGACACACCCGCTCCATGGACATCCGCCAACGCAGCCCGCATCCGCTTGAGACCTACTCTGATCCTGCTTTTCACCGTGCCCTCCGGCTCGCCCAGGGCTGTGGCCACCTCCCGATAGGTCTGGCCGCCGAAATAGGCCAACTGGATAGCTTTGCGCTCATCCTCGGGCAGCACGGCGACCGCTTCTTTGACCATGTCGGCGACTGCCAGGTCCCAGACCTCGTGTTCGATGTCGTAACCCGCTTCGGCCGCCTTGCGAGCTTCGCGCAGCTCCCTCTGGCGCCGCGACGTGTTGGACCGCAGCAGGTCGACGGCGCGTCCGTGGGCCTGGGCCAACAGAAACGAGCGCAGCGACCCCCGGTCGGGATCGAAGCGATCCGGGTGATCCCACAGGCGGAGGAAGACCTCCTGAACGATCTCCTCGGCCAGGGACAGGTCGGAAAGCACCCGCCGAGCCAGCCCGAACACAGCACCGGCATGGCGCCGGTAGGCCTCGGCAAGGGCATCCTCGCGATAGCGCCCGATGGCGACGACGAGGGCGCCATCGCTGGCGTCGATCAACGATGGGGACATGACTGGTTGGTGTTCGTCGCCGACGCCGGCTTGGATGGGACGGGGGCCGACCTCACCAACCCGGCGGTGCCGCGATGGTCGTCTCCCGCTCACGAGGTGACGCTTCGCATCCGGGCCAGGATCTCTGCGAACGGTGGCCTGGAGCTGGCCGCCAGCACGTCGAGGGCGGCACCGTGATCACCGCTCGTCTTCAGTCGCCCCCGCATGAACGCCACGCTGGGGCTGACCTGGCCGGCCAGGAGTGCTCGGGCCTCGGGGAAAGCCACGGTGAGCGCCAGAGCTCGCTCCTCTACGCCATGCGCCGGCCACCAGTGACGGACATAGGTGGCATCGCCCTGGGGCCCACCGGTGACCGTCACCGTCAGGGCCACGGGCGCCGGTGGCGCCTCACCGGCGAAGGGCCACGACTCGATTGCTCGGGTCGACTCCTCCACCCACGCCGGGCTCAACCATTCAGCCATCGATGTCCGCGGTCTGACGCAGACCAGCGAAGAGGTCATCCTCGGGTGGTGTGGCATCGGTCAGGTTTCGGGCCAGCTGGTACTCGTCGAAGGGGTGAATGGCGTCGGTGACATCCGGGGGAAGCCCGAACCAGTGCGGTGAGGTCGGATCGACCTGGGTGGCATGAGCTAGCAGAGCCAGGCGGAAGGTGGAGGTGTAGCCGGAGATGTCGATGACGGTGTCGGGTGCCGTTCCCTGCTCCTCCGCCTTCATCAACCGGGCCATGCGCTCGTCGGTGAAGGGGGACTCCAAGCCCAGCTCTTCGAACTTCTCGTGCATGGCCCTGGTCCGGCGAACCGACCACGTGGTGTAGTACAGCTTCGAAGGCTGCCAGGGGGCGCCAGCATCGACGAAGCGCTCGGGATCACCGGCGGCGTCGAAGGCGACCTCGCTGATCTCGTTGTCCCGAAGGTGATCGGGGTGGGGGTAACCCGATTGGTCCGCCGGATAGGTGACCATCACCTGCGGCCGGGTTCGGCGGATGATCCGGACAAGGCGCTCGACGGCCTCGTCGAGGGGGGCCTGGGCAAACGAGCGGGGGTCGGCGTTGGCGAGCGTGTCGGGCATGCCCGAATCGCGATAGCCGAGCAGAACGACCTCGTCGTAGCCGATGACCTCCGCGGCGTTGGCCAGCTCCTGAGCTCTGACATCGGCCAGACGCTCCTTGATGCCGGGGATGTCCATGGCCGGGTTCAGGATGTCCCCCTGCTCACCGCCGGTGCAGGTCACCAGGACCGTACGTACTCCCTCGGCATGGTAGCGGGCCACAGTCCCCGCACCCTTGGAAGCCTCGTCGTCGGGGTGGGCGTGGACGGTGAGCAGACACAACGGAGGCATGCCTTACGATACCGAGTGTGGCCGTCGCTGCGGTCCTCCCCGTCCGGCGTGAACCCGCTCGAAACGGCTGACCGTTTCGAGGTGCACGGTGTCGGGGAACACACCGAGGATCTCCACGGCCGCCAGCCGGTAGCCGGCATCAGCCAGCAGCGCCGTGTCGCGCCCAAGAGACGCCGGGTCGCAGCTGACCAGGACCAGACACCCGGCGCCGGTCGCGGCCAGCGTGTCGACACCGGGACGTCCGAGGCCCGATCGGGCCGGATCGGCGATGACCACATCGGCTCGACCCGGCGCCCAGGTCCCGACCTCCCCGGCCACGACCTGGGCGTCGAGGTCGGCCAGGTTGTGACGGGCGTCAAGCACCGCCGAGCGATCGGCCTCGACCGCCGTCAGCCGGGCCTGACGACGAGCAGCGATGGTCCCGCCGAGCAGGCCCACACCGGCATAGGCGTCGACCAGGTGGTCGCCGGACGCCAGGGCGTCGCCGACGGCGGCGTCGACGGCGTCGACGAGCAGCTCCGCTCCCTGGGGTCCGGCCTGGAAGAACGACCTGGCCGAGATACGCCACCACCTCCCTGCCACCTCCTCGTCCATGGCCCCGCCGTCACCGGGACCGACGACCACGGCGTCGGCTGGGGCCGTGACCGGACCGCCCCTGGCGGGGGCCGGATCCGAGCGCGCCGTCGGACGACGCCGCCCGGGGCCCCCACGGCGATGGCGGTCGACGACGATGAGCCGTTGGCCGCTGGCCACCGAGACCCGAAGGGTCACCGAACACCATCCCGGGGCGATGACGGCGTCGATGAGATCCGAGACGAGAGGGTGGGCCACCCGGCAACTCTCGAGGGCCACCAGCCCGTCGGCGTGGCGACGGTGGTAGGCCAGATGCCCGTGGGAGGTGACGGCCATGGTGACCGTTGTTCGGTAGCCGGCCGGGTCGAGCCGTCGGGCGGGGAGGAACGGCGGTGGGCCGGCCAGGTGGCCGATCCGCCGGAGGGCGTCGGTGACGATCCGGTGAGCGAGGTCGATCTGGGCATCGGGGTCGACGTGGGCCCACCCGCAGCCGCCGCATCCCTCGGCCACGTGGGCGCAGAGCGGCGTGATGCGGCTCGACGCCGCCGCCACCACCTCAACGACGCGTCCTTTGGCGTGATCCCGGCGGGAGTCCACGACGGCCGTCTCGACGGTCTCACCGGGCAGCGCGCCCTCAACGAAGAGCACACGGCCGTCGGGCAGACGACCCAGGCCGTCACCCCCGGCCGCCACCGCCTGGCCGACCGTCACCGTCACCGTCGGCGCCTCCGTCCCGCATCCCCGCTCATCGAGCGGCGAACGTCGCCGCTCGCTCATCGCTGGCTGGTACCGGCTCGAACCACAAGATCCAAGCCTTCGCTCCGGGCGCCCGTGTCGAGATAGACGAGCGTGATCACGATGGGGGACCACGACCACGTCACCGTCTCCACGAG
>JALZAH010000302.1 GCA_030948425.1 Actinomycetota bacterium | reverse complement strand
GTCGTCTGCGACGGGGTCTCCTCGACCGCCAACCCCGATCAGGCGTCGGCGGCCGCCGCCGAGGCCGCGCTCCAGGTCCTGACCGAGTACCTGACGTCGGCGCCGGACGGCTCCGGGCCAGACGGCGACGCAGGGTCAGCCGGCGCCGCGGGGTCGGCCGGCGCCTTCGGTCAGGCCGTGGCCGCCGCCCGCCGGGCGGTCGAGGGCGTGCCCGTGGACGAACCTGGCGGTTACCCGGGCCGGCCGTCGACCACCATGGTCCTGGCCCTGGTGGCGCCGGGGACCGTGGCCATGGCCAGCGTCGGTGACAGCCGGGGGTACTGGTTGCCCGACCGGGGAGCCAACCGACGCCTCACCGTCGACGACTCCTGGGCGGAGGCGGCCATCGCCGCCGGCGTGCCCGAACCGGACGCCTACGCCGCCCCCCAGGCCCATGTGATCACCAACTGGATAGGCGGCGAGGCGTCCGACGACGACCCCTCGGTGATCACGGTGGACCTCGACGAGCCAGGCCTGCTGGTGGTGTGCAGCGACGGCCTGTGGAACTACCTGCCGGCCCCCGACGATCTCGCCGCGGCGGCAGCCGCCGGTGACGAGCGCGACCCGGGCGTCTCCCGGCCCCTCGCCGTGGCCCGGCACCTGGTGCAGGCGGCCCTCGACGCCGGCGGTTCCGACAACGTCACCGTCGCCGTGGTCGCTGCCGGGCCGAAGCCCGGGTGAACGGGCCGGCTGGGCCGCTTGGCTGCTCCTACAACAGGCGCAGGCGGACGGTCTCGTCCATGTGGTGCAAGCGGGCCACCATGTCCTCGGTGTAGTCCCGAGCGATGTCGGTGATCACGTAGCCGATGTCGCCCCGGGTGGCCAGGACCTGCCCCTCGATGTTCACCCGGTGCTCGGCGAAGATGGCGTTGATGGCTGCCAGGACGCCAGGCGTGTTGCGATGGATGTGGACCAGCAGGTGGCTGCCCGTCCGCTGGGCCAGCTCCAGGTTGGGAAGGTTGACACTCAGCGACGTGGTCCCCCGGCGGACATAGTCCACCAGCTTGTTGGCCACGAAACCGCCGATGTCCACCTGGGCCTCCTCGGTGCTGCCCCCGATGTGGGGGGTGAGGATCACGTTGTCGAGGCCCTGGAGCTCGGAGACGAACGGCTCGTCGGAGCGGGTTGGCTCCTGGGCGAACACGTCGACGGCGGCACCGGTCAGATGACCCCCGGTGATGTGGCGGGCCAGGGCGGCGTGGTCGACAACGAAGCCGCGCGACAGGTTCAAGAACAGGGCGCCGTCGCGCATGGCCGAGAACTCGGTCTCCCCGAACATCATCCGGTTGTCCGGGCGGCCGTCGACGTGCAGGGTGACGACGTCCACCTCTCCCAGCAACTCGGCCATCGACGAGCACCGCCTGGCGTTGCCGAGGGCCAGGCGATCGGCGGTGTCGTAGTACGACACCGACATGCCCAAGTTCTCGGCCAGCACCGACAACTGGGTCCCGATGTTGCCGTAGCCGACGATGCCCAAACGTCGCCCCCGGACCTCGTGGCTCCCGGTCGCTGACTTGTCCCACCGGCCGGCGTGCATGGACCGGTTCTTGGTGGTCAGGCCCCGGGTCAGGGCGATGATCTCCGCCAGGGCCAGCTCCACCACGGAGCGGGTGTTGGAGAACGGTGCGTTGAACACCGCCGTCCCCCGCCGGGCCGCCGCCGCCAGGTCGATCTGGTTGGTGCCAATGCAGAAGGCACCGACGGCCAGCAGGCGGTGGCCGCCAGCCAGGACATCCGCGGTGACCTGGGTACCGCTTCGGACGCCGAGGAGATCCACGTCGGCGATGCGCTCGCCGAGCTCCTCGGGTCCCAAGGAGTAGGACAGCCGCTCGACCTCGAAGCCGGCGGCGACCAGGACGTCGAGCGCGCCGGGGTGGATGTTCTCCACCAGCAACGCCCGGCCGCTCGAACGGCCCGGTGCCGAGCTCACCTCGTCAAGGGTGTCGATCTGCATGCCGGCAGGCTACGTGGTGTAGTCGGCGTTGATCCGCACGTACCCCTCGGAGAGATCACAACCGTAGACGGTTGCCTGCCCCCAGCCCTCATGGATGCCGAGGTCGACCTCGATGTCGACGTGGTCGGTCGCCATGGCCTGGGCCAAGCGGGCCAGGCCGTCGTCGTCGGGGATGGCCGGATAGGCCTCGAGGTCCCCGAAGCGGATGACCACCCGGTCAGGGTGGATGTCGGCGTCGTCGGAGCACTTTCCGATGGCCATGGCCACCCGCCCCCAGTTGGGATCGGCGCCATGGACGGCGGTCTTGACGAGGGGGGAGTTGACGATCGCCTTGGCCACTCGACGGGCCTGGTCGCGGTGGCGAGCCCCTCGAACGGTGACGCTGATGAGCTTGGTGGCCCCCTCGCCGTCGCGCGCCAACTGGAGGGTGAGGTCCAGGCACACCTCAAGCAGGGCGACGCCCAGGGCGGTGTCGGCGACCGGGCCGGCTACCCCGCTGGCCACCACCACCGCGGTGTCGGAGGTGGAGGTGTCGGTGTCGATGCTCAGGCAGTTGAACGTCTCGTCGACGGCGCGTCGCCAAAGCCTGTTCAGCGTCGGGGGCTCGACGGCGGCATCGGTGACGACAAAGGCCAGCATGGTTGCCATCCTCGGCTCGATCATGCCCACCCCCTTGGCCATCCCCACCACCCGGGCGGCTCCCACCTGACCGACAGCGACCTTGGGATGGGTGTCGGTGGTCATCATGGCCCGGGCCACGTCCAAAGCGTCGGCGGTGAAATCGCCGCTGTCGCCGAGGGCACCGAGATGGTCACGCAACAGCTCCATGGGGTAGGGCCGGCCGATGACCCCGGTGCTGGCCACCAGGACCTCCTCGAGGGGGATGCCGGTCGCCGACGCCACCAGGGAGGTCACTTCGAGAGCGTCAGAGCGCCCCTGCTCACCGGTGGCCACGTTGGCGTTGTTGGCCACGATGACCACGGCTCGAGCGTGGCCGGTAGCGGCCCGGGCCCGGCTGACCTCGACGCTCGGCCCTGCGAAGAGGCTCTGGGTGAACATCGCCGCGCTGGTCGCCGGCCCGGTGGCCATGATGACGGCCACGTCATCGCCGACGCGGCGCAGCCCGGCGTGACCCGTGGAAGCCACGAATCCGGGCGGCAGGGCCGCGCGCATCGCTCC
>JALZAH010000294.1 GCA_030948425.1 Actinomycetota bacterium | reverse complement strand
CCCAACGGCGTCCCACTTTCTAGTGCCACAATAGGTCCCGTGCGATCACAGCCTGTGGGACAGTGACAGCAGTGGAATTCGCGTACGCAAGGGTGTCGACCACCCATCAGGACCTCGAGCGCCAACTCGACGCCCTGGCCAAAGCCGGGATCACCCGTAAGCGGATCTACAGCGACAAGAAGTCAGGCGTAACCACCGAGCGGACCGGACTCATCGACGTCCTCGACCGGCTCCGGGAAGGCGACGTGCTCGTTGTTTACACCCTCGACCGCCTGGGACGGACCGTCAGGGACGTCTTCAACCAGGTCTACGACCTGCGCAAAGCCGGCATCGGTCTCCGTACTCTTGCCGACGCCATCCCCCTCGACACCTCCAAACCCGATGACGCCATGAGCGAACTGGCCATCATCATGCTCAGCTTGTTCGCCCAGATGGAACGCACCTATGCCCTGGAGCGAGCAGCCCACGCCCGAGCCGTCCGGGAAGAGCGAGGACAGCGCAGCGGCCGTAGGGTTGCGTCCAACACTGCTCAGCACCTGGAGTGGGCTCGACATCTCCGCGACGTCGACCACTTGACCATGGCCGAGATCACCGCCAAGACCGGCATCCCACGCACATCGCTCTACCGTCACTTTCGCCGGGGCCAATGAATAGCCCCTGTGTTGTGTTCGGCAGCTGACCTCCAAGCAAAGATTCCCACCACCAGTTTGGGGTCGGTCAGGCGGACCTTCATAGTCCTACTTGTCGGTTGGTGCCACGTTCCTTGACGGCACCCCTAGAAGATCGGCTGATCCGGCGGTGGTCGGCCCAGGTCCTGCTGGCGACGCCGTCAGCGAGCGCTTCGCCGCCGACCGGTTTGGTCGTGACGCCCGGTGAGACTCAACAGGTGAGAACGCCGGCGAAGTCGAGGGCGTCGTGCCAGGGGGTGTTGCGGGAGATCATCGCCCGGTATTTCATGATCTTGCCGGGGCGGTTGAGGGTGAGGGCACCGACGAGGAGGTCCCTTCTGCGGTAGAGGGCGAGCCATTGTTCGTCGTCGGGGTCTCCTATGAACCGGACTTCGTCGGCGTCGGTGATCCCGACCATTTGCAGTTTGTCGGTGTACCAGTCGGACCAGAAGTACGGCACGGTGCTGTAGGGCTGGGCGTTGTCGGGATCGAGGGCGTTGCGCGCTGCCGCGCCGCCCTGCTCGGCGGCCGAGGTCCAATGTTCGAGGCGCATCCGGTCACCGAAGACCGGGTTGGTCCATCGGGCGACGTCGCCGGCGGCGTAGATGCCGTGGGCGGCTCGAAGGGTGGTGTCACAGACCACGCCGTGGTCGAGATGCAAACCGGATTCGGTGAGCCAGTCGACGGCAGGCTCGGCGCCGATACCGACCACGACGAGATCGGCGGCCAGTACCGTCCCGTCGGAGAGGCGAACCTGCTCGACTCGTCCCTCTCCCTCCAGCGACGCCACCGCGGTCCCGCAGCGCAGCGTGGTGCCGTGACGGGCGTGCAAACCGGAGCACACCGCCGCCATCTGCTCGCCGACGGCCGCTATCAGCGGTAGGTCGGCGGCTTCGAGGATGGTGACCGGCAGGTCCCGTTTGCGGGCGGCGGCGGCGATCTCCGAGCCGATGAAGCCTCCGCCGACCACGACGGTCGACGCCCCGGTGTCGAGCGCATTCCGTATGCTGCGGGCGTCGTCGACGGTGCGCAGGGTGTGCACGCCGTCGAGGCGTTCTCCGGGCGGCTCCCGGGCGTAGGCGCCGGTGGCGATGACCAGACCCCGGTAGGGGATGGTCTGGTCGCCGATGGTCACCTGTCGGGCCTTGGTGTCAAGGCCGGTGGCTCGGACTCCGAGACGCATCTCGACATCGAGCTGGTCGAGCTCGTCCTCGCTGCGATACGTGGTCGGGGTCGGCTCGTCGCCGGGGTCGAGGTATGCTTTGGACAGCGGCGGGCGATCGTAGGGGAGGTGCGTTTCGGCGCCGACCAGGACGATCGGACCGGCATAACCGGTTTTTCGGGCCGCTTCGACCGCTCGCAGCCCGGCCAGAGAAGCGCCGACCACGACCAGCGGTAGCTCGCTCACCTGGTTCAATCCTCGAGGCTCAGCGCGCCCGTGGGACAAGAGGTGACGGCTTCTTCGATGAGGGCCCGCTGATCCTCGGGCGGGGACGAGTTGAGGACGGTGAGCGCGCCGTCGTCGCCGATCTCGAAGACGTCGGGGGCTATGGATTCGCACACCCCGAGCGAGGAGCACGTGTTCTCGTCAAGCACAATCCTCATCGGAGGGTCCTCTCAGTTGGTGGGTGTGAAGCGGACGGGGAGGTGGTTCACGCCGTGGAAGAAGGTGCTGACCGTGTAGGACGGCTCGCCGGACACTTCGATGTCGGGCAGCCGGCGCAAGAGCTCGCTCCACAGGGCGGCGAGCTGTTGGCGGGCGAGCTGGTTGCCCAGGCAGTGGTGGATGCCGCCCCCGCCGAAGCTCACATGCGGGTTGGGGTTTCGTGACAGGTCGAACCGCTCGGGTTGGTCGAACACGTCGGTGTCCCAGTTGGCCGACGCGTAGAACATCACCACCTTGTCGCCGGCGGTGGCCTGCTGGTCGCCCAGCTGACAATCGTGCGCCACGGTTCGACGGAAGGTCATGATCGGAGTCGCCCACCGGACCATCTCCTCGACCGCCGTGGTGATCCGCCCCTCGAGGTCCTCCACGAGCCACGCCCGCTGTTCGGGATAGTCGCTGAGGGCCTTCATGGCGTGGCTGGTGCTCTGGCGGGTGGTGTCGTTCCCGGCGATGGTCAACAATCCGAAGAACGAGATGATCTCGTCATCGGAGAGCTGCTCGCCGTTGACCTCGGCTTGCACCAGGTTGGTGATCAGGTCGTTCTCCGGTGCCGCCCGCCGCTTGGCGATGAGATCACCGGCGACCTCTTGGAGAAAGCCCATCGCCTCGAACAGGCGGGGCAGGGGTTCTTGGTCGCCCATCAACTCGGGATCGCTCCACCCGCCGGCGTAGCGTGCCTCGGAGGACAGCTTTTGCCGCACGTCCTCCGGTACGCCCATCATGTCGCAGATGTTGTGCATCGGCAGCAGCGCAGCGCACTCCGCCACAAAGTCAGCCTCGCCCTTCGGGGCCAAGTCATCAACGACACGCTTGGCATTCGCCCGGATCTGATCGTTGATCTTGGAGATCTGCTTGGGCGTGAAAGCAGCGCTGAGCAGCCGGCGGACCTTGGTGTGGCGCGGAGGGTCCATCGCGATGAACCCCTGTCCGGCGTCGAGCAGCTCTTGGGGTATCGACTCCATCACGATGCCCTCACCGGAAAGAAAATCCTGATAGCGTCGGGTCACCTCGACCAGGTCGGCGTGGCGCACCACCGCCCAAAACCCCTGGTCATTCGGGTCCTCGACCAGCAGCTCCTCCACCGGCTGGTGCCACGACACCGGGCGTTCGGCTCGTAGCACGGCGAACGTCTTCTCCCGCTCCACAGCAGTTGACGACCAAAAAGCCGTCGAAGAAAGATCGGCCGGATCGTACGGTCGGTCAGCTCTCTCAGAACTAGCAAGCGACATGGGCGTCTCCCTCAGCTGGTGATATTGCGTCCCCCTGCCCTCCCCAATACGTTAACATCAAGGTACCTTTTGTCAAGGAAACGTCGGGTGGCCGCCCATGGCCACCCTCTCACTGCCTCACCGGGCTGATTCGAGGTGCACGTCATTGGACAACGTCGGCTGCCATGTCAGCATGGTCAGGTAAAGGTGGACTCGCGACGTGTGTCTTATCGGCGCCAACTCCGAGAGCGCGCCGTGCAGATCGTGAGGGAACTGACCGTCGATCATGGCTGGGACCGGGTACGGATGGCGGAGGTCGCGGCCCTGGCGGGCGTGTCCCGCCCGACGCTCTACAAGGAGTTCGGCGACAAGCGAGGCCTCGGAGAGGCGCTGGTGCTCGACGAGACCGAACGGTTCCTGGTCGGGATCACCGAGGTGTTGGACGGCAGTACCGACAACGTCGCCGGAGCCATTACCGCTGCCGTTCACTACACCCTGGACGAAGCGGAAAGCAATCCCGTGCTACGAGCCATACTCACCTCGGCACGCGGAGACCACGACCTGTTGCCCGCCCTCACCACCCGCTCAGCGCCAATCGTCAAGACCGCAGGCGAGGCCCTCACCGGCTGGCTCGCGGGGCGTCTCCCCGACCTCGACCCCGACGACATAGCAGCGGGCGTCGACGCACTCGTCCGCCTCACCGTCAGCCATCTCGTGCTCCCCGCTGCCGGACACGAACAAACCGCTAATCGCTTGGCGCAAGTCGCGCTCCGATACCTACGAGTGGACACCGCTCCGGCGCTTCGATGATGGACTCGCAGAGGGCAAATCAGAGCAGATCAAAGCCGTTGCCTACGCGGACCGTAGGCAAGGCTGCTCGACGCTCCCAGCCAGTGACGGCCGTGGCGGTTGCTCTTGCACGCAGCGACGACCTCTCACCGACGTGGGCCGCCGGCCGCCTGTCTCGGACATGGCCGACTCGACACCGGATAGGGACCTGGAGGTAGTGGCCGGGGCCCCTGACGAGTTCGCTTCGCCCGCCAGGGTCGCCGCGGCGATCGCGTTGCGAGCGCTGGGACAAGTGCTCGTT
>JALZAH010000282.1 GCA_030948425.1 Actinomycetota bacterium | reverse complement strand
GCCAACGGGATCGGGGTGACCATCGGGGCGTCGCTGTTCGGGACCTACTTCTTCCTGGCCCTGTTCCTCCAGCAGATCGACGGCTACAGCCCGCTGGTCAACGGCCTGGCCACGTTGCCTTCCGCTTTGGCCACCCTGACCGCTACCCGCGTCGGCACCCGCCTGGTGCGGACCCTCGGGTATCGCCGCCAGCTGTGCATCGGCCCCCTGGTGGCCGCCGGCGGGCTGTTCTGGCTCAGCGCCCTCAGCCCCGGGCAGGGCTACTTGGGCCACATCTTCGGGCCCGTCGTGCTGATCGGTCTAGGTCTTGGCCTGTCGTTCGTGCCCATGACCCTGGCGGCCACCGCCGGCCTCCCCGCCCATCAGGCCGGGCTGGCATCGGGCCTGATCAACACCACTCGCCAGATCGGCGGAGCGGTCGGCCTGGCCGCCCTGGCCACGGTGGCCGCCAACCAGGCCACCCACCATGGCCCAGGGGCGCTCGCCACCCGGGCAGCGCTGGCCGGCGGTTACGACCGGGCGTTCCTGCTGTCCGCCGCCGTGTTGGTGGTGGGCGCCGCCGTGGCCCTCCTGCTCCCCCGGCTGCCGTCCTCGGCACCCGTGGCGGCCACCGACCGGACATCGCTGCCCGTGGCCGACGATCTGCCCCTGGCGGCCGTCGAGACCTGATGCCTCTTGCACCGGATTCCGGCGGTCAACGGCACTGCGTCGTGAGACAGCCCTCGACCAACACGGCAGTGCGGTCGTCGCCTACCTCGGATCGGCCCTGTCCACGTTCCAATGCCGAGCGACCACGGTCAGCCACGACTGATCGTCGCGTGGGGTGAGCATGAAGCGACTGAACCCTCGTGGTCCCCGTAGAGACGGTCCACCGTGACCGCCTCACCATGGCCGATCAGCAGTCCGAGGTGCCGACCGGGCCCCGCACCGTACTGAACTACGGCTCCTGGCACCAAGACGAAGCCGGCGTCACGGCGGACGACACCCGATCTGACTGTTGGTTCCAGTGTCCTGGTTGCTCAGGATCGAGGACGTGCTCTTCAGGTAGTGCTGAGGAGGTAGACGAGGAAGACGTCGTCGCTTTGGCCGTAACCGAGGGACGGAGGGATGACGACTTCTCGGAGGCCGCCTACCCGCATCCCGACGACCGCGTCCCGGTAACCGGGGCCCTCATCTTCGACCTTGCTCGGGGGATTGCTGACCGTGGCCCAATCGCTGCCGAGGACGGGCTGACCGGTCTCGTAGTTGGTGGTGATGCTCCTGAAAGTGACCGTGCTGTTGATGGTGGCCTCTGGTCCGGTCCCGACGATCAGGTCCTTCCCGGTGAGAGTTGTGGGCGGGTTGGTGCCGCCCGGAGCGATGGTCGGCTGCTTGGTCAGGTCCTGGGTTCCGCTGACTGCTGGTACCGGCCCGGCGGTCGGTGCCTGCACCGGGGGCACCGTTCGCGGCGGTGTGGGCGGGGGGGTCGGCGGTGGCTGGGTTGTCGGTGTCGCCCCGGAGCCCAGTCCTGTAGAGCCCGGTGGGGTGCGGCTCCAGCCGGTCAGAGAGATCGCGTTGCTGTAGGCCGGTCGGGCCAGGATCCGGAGGTCGGTGCCGTTCGCTGCGGCCGTAACGATTCTGTAGCCTTTGGCACCCGGCAGTGCCCCTGGCTGTATTCCTGCGAAGGCAAATCGTTTGCCGTCGGGGGACCAGGCCAGACCTGGCGAGTAGAAGCTGACCTGCGCCGAAGGTGGTATCAGCACAGTCGGCGGGCCACCGCTTGTTGGGAAGGATTCGATAGCACCCTGGTTCTGATTCACGGACGTGGAGCGAGCTGAGACGTCCGCAAAGACCTCGGCCAGGATCGTCGAACCGTCTGGCGCCCATGCCACGCTGGCGATTCCCTTCGTGCTCTGCAGCACCCTCGGTGTGCCACCGCTCGCCGGGACGGTCATCAGGCCTTGCCTCGTTGCATAGGCGAGGGTCTTCCCGTTCGGACTCCAGGTGAGTGACTGTCCGTCGACAGTCGATGGCTCGCAAGAGAGGATCTTGCCGGCGTCGGCGCTGAGCGCGTGAGCCCCACGACCCGACGCGGGGATGACCCATATCTGGCAGTCCTTGTCGCTGAGAGCCGGATCGAGGGTCTGCTCGCTCACGGCGACGGTTGTCCCTGAAGGGTTCCAAACCGGTGAGCCCGCCCCGGAGATGTACTCGGTGCGATAATAGGTTGGCGTCGAGGGTGCCGACCAGATCGTGTGAGCATCAACGCCGGT
>JALZAH010000274.1 GCA_030948425.1 Actinomycetota bacterium | reverse complement strand
GGTGATCGTCATGCTCGCCGCTGTCCTGGGCCTGTCCGCGGCCGACACCGGGGCCATCGGTTCGCTCGCCGCCCCGCTGGAGCGGAGCTTCCCGACTCCTCCGTCGCACCGCCCGGCTCCCCTGCCTCCTCCGGTCCCACCACCCCGTCGGGCCCTTCGGGCCGGGTCGACCCTTCCTCCGAGGAGAGCGGATCATCGTTGGTCTTCGAGCAGGCGGAGGCCAAGGGGGTGACACCGCCGCCCCACTTCGATGTGAGCGCCCCGCCCCCCGACGGCCTGTGGAAGGCGGTGTTCTATGTCCTGCGGGTCCGTACCAACGTCGCCCTCATCGTGGCGTCAGGCCTCGGGTACTTCTTCCTGCAGGGTTTGGAGACCTTCGCCGAGCTGTTCTTTCGGGCCCGCTACGGTGTCGGCCAGTCACTGGCCAGCGTCCTGTTCGTCTTCATCGCCCTCAGCTCCATCGCCGGGGTGCTGGCCGGCGGACGGATCGCCGATCGCCTCATCCGGCGGGGCCGCTCCAGCGCCCGGCTCATGGTCGCCGCCGCCGGCTTCCTGGCCACTCCGGCGTTCTTCGCCCCCGGGGTGCTCACCACCACCCTGGCCGTCTCCCTCCCCCTGTTCATCGTCGCCGGCGCCGCTATCGGGGGGGTCAACCCGCCCCTCGACTCCGCCCGCTTCGACATCATGCCTTCCGCGCTGTGGGGTCGCGCCGAGGCCGTCCGCACCGCACTGCGCAGCGTCATGCAGGGGGTGGCACCGGTCATGTTCGGTGTCGTCTCGGGGGCGTTCGGCGCATCGAACGTCGGTATAGGTTCGGGGATCAACACCTCGGGTTCGGTGGTGTCGACCGGATCGGGACATGGCCTGGCTGTGGCCTTCCTCATCCTGTCGACCCCGTTGGTCCTGGCCGGGGCGGTGCTGATCTCCGACCGGCACCGCTACCTACGTGACGTCGTAGCCGCCAACCGGGTGCCCGCAGCTCCCGCTCCTGGCCGCGTCGAGGTCTGAGGGCGCGCCAGGTATGAGCCGGGCTCGGCCCAGACTTGAGCCATGACTGCATCGCTGCGCTTTGCCCCTCTCGTGATCCTGGGGGCCGTGATGCTCGGCGCCTGCGGTGGATCATCCTCGGCGACCAAGCCCGCGGCCCCGGCATCAACGGCCAGGGCGGGCGCCGTCCCCGCGGACGCCACCTTCGTCCGCCACATGCTTCCCCACCACCTCCGGGCCCTGCAGGTGGGGGAGCTGGCCGCCCAGAAGGGAAGCGATCCTCGGGTCCGGGCCTTCGGGCGGCGGATCATCGCCGAGCAGACCCCCGAGGAGCAACGTCTGGCCCGCTGGGTGGCCACCCTGCACGTGAACAGGGCTCCCGGTGACGCCATGATGGCTGACGGCTACATCTCCGACGCCACCCTGGCCCGGCTGCGGACCGAGTCCGGGCCGACGTTCGATCACGCCTTCCTGGTGCTCTCAGCCCGCAGCGAGACCGGTGCGGCCACCATGGCCCAACAGGAGCTGGCGGGCGGCACCTACGGCCCGGCCCGGACGTTGGCCGCCTCCATCGCCGGCGCCCCCCACAGCGAGATCCCCGAGCTGCGGGCCCTGGCCGCCAGTCTTCCCGCCTAGGGCCGTCCCCGGCTCAGCGTCGGGGCTGGCACGTCGGGCACCAGTAGACCGAGCGGGCCTGGCGACCGAGCACCCCCCGCTCTACGGTGGTCCCGCAGCGCCGGCAGCTCCGCCCGCCCCGCCGGTACACCCAGGTCTGGTCGGCGGCGGCGTCGAAGCTGCGCCCGATGGGGCTGGCGGTGGTGGCGTTGACCACCATGATGCGCGACGCGGTGGCCACCAGCTCGTCGAGCGTGTCGTCGTCGACGGCGACCGAGGGCGTCCACGGGTGGACACCACAGAGGAACAGCGTCTCGCAGCGGTAGATGTTGCCGATGCCGGCCACCACCTGCTGGTCGAGGAGCAACTCGCCGACGGTCGGCGACGCATCGGCCCGGGCCCGGGCCCGGG
>JALZAH010000241.1 GCA_030948425.1 Actinomycetota bacterium | reverse complement strand
GGCGGACACCGTTCCCTTGGCCACGCCGACCACCACGTTGGCCGTCTCCCAGCGCCTGTAGGGATCCCCGCCAGGTCCGAGCTTGAGGTGGACCGGGGTCCCCAAGGGGGTTGGCTCGATTCCGGAGGCGGCGCCCGCCGGGTCGTCGCCGAGCTCGGCAACGATGGCCGGGACGCCACCCGGCCAGGTCGAGGAGGCCAGCAGCAGGTTGCGCTCCTTGAGCACGCGCCGACGCAGCTCGTCGATGCCGATCTGATCGACGACCCACTTCAGTCGGGCGCGGAGTTTGTTGTCACGATTTCCGAAGTGGTCGAAGGTACGCAGGACGGCCTCGATCGTGGCCAGCAGCTGTTCGCGGGAGGTGAACTCCTCGAGGGCCTGAGCGGCGTGGGGGTTGGCTCCCAGGCCGCCGGCGATGAAGACGCGAAAGCCGGCCTCGGTGGATCCGTCGTGGCCGGTGTGGTTCACCGCCACCACGCCTACGTCGTTGAACATGGCCTGACCGCAGTCGGTCACACACCCCGAGAAGTTGATCTTGAACTTCCGGGGGAGACGCTGGGCGTAGGGATGGTGCAAGAAGTGGCGGAACGTGGCTTCGGCCCACGGGCTGATGTCAAGCACCTCGTAGGGGCAGGCGCCAGCCAGATGGCAGCCCATCACATTGCGCACCGTGTCACCGCAGCCCTCCCGGGTGGTGAGGCCCACCGCCGCCAGGTCCTTCAGCAGATCGGGGATGCGTTCGAGCTGTACGAAGTGCATCTGGACGTTGAGCCTGGTCGTCAAGTGGCCCCAACCTCGGCTGTAGCGCTCGCAGATGTCGCCGAAGGCCCGCAGCTGATCAGCAGTGATGGAGCCATAGGGCAGCTTGACCCGAACCATCTGGTTGTGGCCGCCCTGACGCTGCCCATAAACACCGTTGTTGAGGCGGAACACCCGGAAGGCGTCCTCGTCGACGTGGCCAGCCAGATGCTCGGCGAGCAGCCATTCGAACTTCTCGATGTCGGCTTGCACGTCGGCGGCCATCTTGGATTCTTGCTTCACGGCGGTGCTCACCGGACCAGTAAATCAAAAGGTGAGTAACTACCTCAACATTTCGGCAGAAAAGTTGATCGACGGACTCATCATTCGGCTCTCGGGGACCCTCAGCCAGCCAAGTGCAACGACAGCCAGGCGAAGTCCAGGCGGTACCGGCCGGCGCCCCGCCCGCCCTCCGGCGCCCGCCGCTAGTGGCGCAGGAGCTCGGCGACCTGGAAGGCCAGGTCGAGCGACTGGCGTCCGTTGAGCCGCGGGTCGCACGTCGTCGTGTAGCGCAGGGACAGCTGGTCGGCAAGGATCTCCTCGGCGCCGCCCAAGCACTCGGTGACGTCGTCGCCGGTGAGCTCCACGTGCATCCCGCCGGGCCACACTCCCGACGCCCGGCACACCTCGAAGAACGCCTTGATCTCGGTCAGGACGGCATCGAAGTGGCGGGTCTTGCGGCCGCCGGGGCCGACGACGGTGTTGCCGTGCATCGGATCGCACTGCCAGATGACGGGGTGGCCGGATGTGCGCACGGCGCTCAACAGGCCCGGGAGCACCTCGGTGACCCGCTCGGCGCCCATGCGAGCCACAAGGGTCAGGCGGCCGGGCTGACGGTCGGGGTCAAGGAGCTCGCAGAGGGCAACGACCTCCTCGGCGGTGGCGTAAGGGCCGATCTTGGCGCCCAGGGGGTTGGCGATCCCGGAGAGAAAGTCAACGTGGGCGCCTTCGATCTCCCGGGTCCTCTCGCCGACCCAGAGGAGATGGGCGGAGGTGTCGTACCACAGCCCGCTCAGAGAGTCGCGGCGGGTCATGGCCTCCTCCCAGCCCAGGATCAGCGCCTCATGGCTGGTCCAAAAGTCCACCTGGTGCAGCGTCTGCTCGCTGACCAGGTCGATCCCGCAGGCCCGCATGAACCGCAGGGCCCGCTCGATCTCCCCGGCGATGGCCTCGTAGCGCTTGCCCTGGAGGCTGGAGGCGACGAACTCTTGGTTCCAGGTGTGGATCTGGGAGAGGTCGGCGTAACCCCCCTTGGTGAACGCCCGCAACAGGTTGAGGGTGGAGGCCGCTTGGTGGTAGGCGGCGAGCAGGCGCTGAGGATCCGGGGTCCGAGCTTCAAGGGTGGGGGCGTCGTCATTGACCAGGTGACCTCGGAAGCTGGGCAGGGTCACGCCGTCAACGACCTCGGTGCTGGCGGAACGGGGCTTGGCGAACTGTCCGGCGATGCGGCCCAGCTTGAGCACCGGGACACCGGCACCGTAGGTGAGCACAACCGCCATCTGGAGGATGACCTTGAGCTTGTCCCTGATGGCATCGGCGGTGAAGTCGTAGAACGACTCGGCGCAGTCACCGGCCTGGAGGAGGAACGCCTCGCCGGCCGCCACCTCACCGAGGGCCTTGCGCAGGCTCCGAGCCTCGCCGGCGAAGACCAGCGGAGGAAGACTGGAGAGGGTCTTGAGGGTCTGGTCGAGGACGAAGGGGTCCGGCCAGTCGGGCTGTTGGGCGGCAGGCAGTTCCCGCCACCGGCCGGGGGTCCACACGCTCGTCACCGTCACAGGGTATCAAGGCCCCTCGGCCAACCCTCGGGGTTCGCCCATGCCGGTTGGTGCATCCCGATCGCTGCGTTTGTAACGTCTGAGCCACTATGGGCGAGCGCATCGGGGTCTTCGGGGGCACCTTCGACCCTATTCACGTCGGTCACCTGGTGGCCGCCGTCAACGCCCGGAGCGCTCTGGGCCTCGACCGGGTGATCCTGATGGTGGCCAATGTCCCCTGGCAGAAGGCCGGGTCGCGTGCCGTCACCGGCGCCGAGGAGCGATTCGCCCTTGTTCAAGCGGCGGTCGGCGATGTCCCTGGTCTGGAGGCAGGCCGCATGGAGATCGATCGTGGCGGCGAGTCCTACACCGCCGAGACGCTGGTGGAGCTGGCTGCGGCCATGCCCGACGCTGAGCTGTTCCTCATCGTCGGCTGGGACGTCGCTTCGGAGCTGGCCACCTGGGACCGTATGGACGACGTCCGGCGCCTGGCCACCCTGGTCATCGTCAATCGGCCCGGGGCCGGGCGCCCGTCGGGTCTCGACGATGACGGGTGGCGGGTGGCGGAGGTGACCGTACCCAACCTGCAGATCTCCAGCACCGATCTGCGGGCCCGGGCCCGGGAGGGTCGGCCACTCGACTACCTGGTCCCTGAGGCGGCTGTCCACTTCATGCGGGCTCACGGCCTGTACGCTGAAGACGGATGATCACTGCTCGTCCGGCGACCCGCACGAGGACCGCTCCCCGCCCGGGCCGTCCACGACAACCGAGCCGCTCAGGAGAGGAACGAGGCGGAGAGGACAACGTTCGGTATCGAACCGGGCCGCCGACCCGAGACGGCGGCGACCGTCGTCATCGGCGGCTCCAGCGTCGACGCATCGTCCGCGAGGAGATCATCGTGCTGAGCGTGCTGGTCATGGCTCTGATCATCACGGTCGTCGTTCTCGCTCATCAGTGGTTGCAGAGCAGTCCCACCGTGGCATCGTCGATCATCATGGCGGTGCTACCCAACGCCAGCGGAGGTCTTGCATGAACGTTCCGGTCGGGAGCAAGGGATGATCGTTCGGGCTTCGCTCGACGAGGTCATGACCTGGGCAGCCACCGCAGCCCAGGCCGCAGAGGCGAAAGGCGGTGAGGACACCGTGATCCTCGATGTCGGGCCACTGCTCTCGGTCACCGACGCCTTCATCATCACCAGCGGGTCCAACACCCGCCAGGTGCGCACCATCGTCGACGAGGTCGAAGAGCAGGTCAAGACGGTCGGCGGTCCGGCTCCACTGCGCATCGAGGGGCTGGACGACGCCACCTGGGTCCTCATGGACTACGGAGACTTCATCGTCCACGTGTTCTCCACGGAGGCTCGTGCGTTTTACGGCTTGGAGGGCCTGTGGGCCGATGCCGGCCACTGGGAGTGGCACGCCGCCGCCCCCGCCGGGATCGACTGAGCAAAGAGTCGGAGGGCTGAGAGTCGCTTCATCCTCTGGTGCATCGAACATACGTTCGATACGGTGGGGTTCATGGGTTGGGAGAACCCGCCACAGCCGTGGCGGGAGGTCGAAGCCAAGCTGTCCGACCGGCTACGAGCACGACCGTTCCCTGTCGATGGTGATGGGGGTGACAGCCCGGCTTGGTCCTTCAAGCGCCCCGCCTATGAGCCGCCGACCGATCTTCGGGCCATGGCCCCCAGGATCGGGAGGACAGCGGGGAGGGGAGTTGGCTACGCCGAGCTGCACTGCCACTCCAACTTCAGCTTCCTGGACGGTTCCTCCCACCCCGAGGAGCTGGTGGAAGAGGCAGTCCGCCTGGGACTCGACGCCTTGGCCCTGACCGACCACGACGGTATGTACGGCGTGGTCCGTTTTTCCCAGGCGGCGGCGGCAATGGGTCTGCCGACGATCTTCGGCGCCGAGCTGTCCCTCGGTCTGGATCGCCCCCAGAATGGCATGGCCGATCCCGCCGGCACCCACGTCTTGGTGTTGGCTCGGGACCCGGTCGGCTACAGCCGGTTGTGCCAGGCCTTGTCGGCCGCCCACCTGAATGGTGGGCAGAAGGGGCGCCCCGTCATCGATCTGGCCACCCTGGCGACCCTGGGTGCCGGCACGGCGGCCGACCCGGATCATCCCACCGCCGGGAGCAGCGACCATTGGGTGATCCTCACCGGGTGTCGCAAGGGCCCGGTGCCGCGGGCCCTGGTGGAAGCCGGGCCGGCGCGGGCCGGTGCCGAGCTGGCCCGGCTGCAACGGCTGTTCGGTCGGGACAATGTTGTGGTGGAGCTGTGGGATCACGGAGACCCGCTGGATTCGGCTCGCAACGACGCCCTGGTCACCCTGGCCGATCACTGGGGGGCGGAGGTGGTGGCCACCAACAACGTCCACTACCACGTGCCTTCCCGTCGTCGCCTGGCGGGAGCCCTGGCGGCCGTCCGGGCCCGGCGGAGCCTGGATGACATGGACGGGTGGTTGCCGGCTGCCGGATCCGCTCATCTGCGCAGCGGGTTGGAGCAGGCCCGCCGCTTCGAGCGATACCCGGGGGTGGTGGAGCGAGCCGGGACGCTGGGCCGGGCATGCGCGTTCGACCTGGCCCTGGTCGCTCCCCGCCTGCCGCCGTGGCCCACGCCGTCCGGTCACAGCGAGGCCTCGTGGCTACGGCACCTGACCGAAGAGGGAGCCAGGCGTCGCTACGGGCCCCGCCACGCGCCCTCTCATCCCCGGGCGTGGGCCCAGATCGACTATGAGCTGGACCTCATCGCCCGGCTGGGGTTCCCGGGGTACTTCTTGATCGTCTGGGACATCGTCGAGTTCTGCCGGACCCATGACATCTATTGCCAGGGCCGAGGCTCGGCGGCCAACTCGGCGGTCTGCTACGCCCTGGGGATCACCAACGCTGATGCCGTGGGCCTGGGCCTGCTGTTCGAGCGGTTCCTCTCGACCGAGCGGGATGGTCCCCCCGACATCGACGTGGACATCGAGAGTGGGAGGCGGGAGGAGGCGATCCAGTACGTGTACCGCCGTTACGGGAGGGACTGCGCCGCCCAGGTGGCCAACGTCATCACCTACCGACCCCGCTCCGCGGTGCGCGACATGGGCAAGGCGCTCGGTGCCGCCCCCGGTCAACTCGACGCCTGGGCCAAGCAGATCGACGGCTGGGGACCGCTGTCGGCCACCGTCGCTCTGGGCGACCACGACATCCCCGGTCCGGTGATGGACCTGGCCGAGGCCGTGCAGCACTTCCCCCGACACCTGGGGATCCACTCCGGGGGGATGGTGATCTGCGACCGGCCGGTGGCCGAGGTCTGCCCGGTGGAATGGGGCCGGATGGCCGACCGCAGCGTGTTGCAATGGGACAAGGACGACTGCGCGGCGGCCGGTCTGGTCAAGTTCGACATGCTCGGCCTGGGCATGCTCACCGTGCTGCACGCCACCATCGACCACATCGCCGCCGGCCACGGGGTGAGCGTGGACCTGGGCTGTCTGGCCCAGGAGGACGAGGTCTACGACATGCTGTGCCGGGCCGATTCGGTCGGGGTGTTCCAGGTGGAGAGCAGGGCGCAGATGGCCACCCTGCCCCGGCTCAAGCCGCGCTGTTTCTACGATCTGGTGGTCGAGGTGGCCCTGATCCGCCCCGGCCCCATCCAGGGGGGATCGGTGCATCCCTACATCCGCCGGCGCAACGGCACCGAGGCGGTGACCTATCTGCACCCGTTGCTGGAGCGCAGCCTGGCCAAGACCCTTGGGGTCCCGCTGTTCCAGGAGCAGCTGATGCAGATGGCCATCGACGTCGCCGGGTTCAGCGCTTCGGATGCCGACCAGCTCCGCCAGGCCATGGGGTCCAAGCGCAGCGTGGAGCGCATGGAGCGACTGCGTGAGCGGCTGTTCCGGGGGATGGGCGAGCACGGCATCACCGGCGACGTGGCCGATCAGATCTACGAGAAGCTGGTGGCGTTCGCCAACTTCGGATTTCCCGAGAGCCACTCGGTGAGCTTCGCCTATCTGGTGTACGCCTCGGCGTGGATGAAGTTGCACTACCCGGCAGCGTTCTGCGCCGGTCTGCTCGACGGCCAGCCCATGGGGTTCTGGTCACCCCAGACCCTCGTTTCTGATGCTCGCCGCCACGGGGTGGAGGTCCGGGGTCCCGATGTCAACTGCAGTGCAGCCTTGTCCTTGCTGGAAACCGACAGCTCCGAGCACACCCCGGCGGTGCGCCTCGGCCTGTCGT
>JALZAH010000226.1 GCA_030948425.1 Actinomycetota bacterium | reverse complement strand
GTTTCGTGCAGCTGCGACACCGCCGCATAACTTGAAGGCTGAAGCGCTCCGGGCCCGCAGTCGTGACGGGGCATGTCCTGGCTGAAGTCGAGGTGGGGGAAGGCCGTGTTGGTCGGGTCTCCTGAGTGAGGCCCAGTCCTCCCGAAGCTGTCCCCAGCCGCAAGGTAACGAACCCCTCATACCGGGAAGCGCCCGATGACCTGCTCGTAGCTCTCTTGGGCGTCGGCGAGGGCGATCCGTGAGTACACCTCGAGGGACTGCCGGCTGGCGTGACCGCTGTAGGGCTGGATCAGGGCGTCGTCGATGCCCTGGGTCTTCAGCCATGTGAAGAGGAAGTGGCGGAGCCGGTGGGGGGAGATCGGGTGGGCCAAGCCGGCGGAGGTGGCGTAGCGGGTGAGCATGGCCCGCACCCCTCGGGTGCTGTAGGGCTTCTTCCAGCTGGACTCGAACAGGTGGACGGCCCCGCGATCACGCAGGGTGCCGATGTGCAGCGCCAGGGTCTCCTTGAACGATGCCGGGAACGGGACGACACGGTCCTTGTTGCCCTTGCCCTGGGTGATCCGGATGCGGCACGCGTCGAGGTCGACGTCGTCGAGGCGGATGGCGACGAGTTCGGCGACCCGGACCCCGGTGTAGAGCAGGGTCTTGATGAGGACGATGTCGCTGCCCCGCCGCTCCTTCCACACCGTCTCGTAGTACCGGCGGATCTCGTCCGCAGTGGGCACGTAAGGAAGCTTCTTGGCCTCCCGCTGGACCTCGACGCCCAGCTCCGTTCGAAGGTGGCGGAAGACCTCCTTCAGGTAGATGTAGTCGGGCCGCTCCGCCCGGAGGTGCTTCGCCAGCTGGCGGGCCTTCTGATGCGCCGGCGTCCGCCTGAGGCCCGCAGGATCGGCCGGCTGTTGCTGAGTCATCGTGTCGCCGCCGGGAGACCGAGGTCGAGGTGGCGGTCCATCTGAAGATTGAACGACCCGTACGGGTTGACGTGGGTCCAGGAGAGCGGGGTGAGGGCTCGCCGGTCCTCATCGGTGAGCCGGTCGGCCCACTCCGGTCGGTCGAGAACACGCTGCAGGAAGATGGTGTTGACGTACACCAGTGCTGACTGGAGAAGGTGGAGGGCGAGCATGGTGATCTCCTGGTCCTCGCGGTCGGCCCCGGTGAGTTCGCTGGCCTTGCCGTAGCAGAGGACCCCGTTGGCGCTGTTCCAGTTCTCCACCACCTGGAGGCCCTCGTGAATCTCCCGGCGCAGCGATAGCAGGCGGAGATAGTTGGCCAGGAAGATCGTCTTCACCGCCCGCCCCAGCTCCACCAGGGCCTGGTAGGTGGGGTGCTGGGGCCCCGGCCGGGTGAAGCGGCGGAGGATGGCCTCGGCCTCGGCCGTGCCCAGGCGCAGCGCGGTGGCGTACTTCACCATCTGGTCGTACTGCTGGGCGATCAGGTCCCAGCGGATGGGCCGGGTGAGGACCGGCGCGAGGTGAGGGTAGGCAACGTCGTCGGCGTCGGGGCAATAGAGACGGGCCGAGCCGATGTTCTTGAGCCTCAGCGCGATCCGCCGGTCAAAGCTTTCCGCAGCCTGTACTCAGGCTTTGGGCGGCTGATAGGGCTTGGGTGACGAGGTTGATGGCAGAAGGCAAGCCAGGGATTGAGTTGAGAAGGGCTGTCCCGATGGTCGTTAGGTCGTTCGCAGAGATGGTTCCTCCCTGGACGCCGTTGAAGAGGTGCCCGTACGCCTGGAGGTCAGCAGCGGAGAGCGGAACTCCGAGGTCGCTGAGTGAGAACGCGTAGTTCACGGAAAGCCCGAGTAGCCCTGATGCCTCTAGACCACCCTTCGCGGCGAACAGTTCGAAGCCGGTGGTGAATCCGTTGTCCCCTCCGGGTGAGTCAACTCCTTGATAGCCCCCGCCGAGGCTGATGGGCCCAACCGAAAGGCTGAGACCGCCACCACCGGAGATTGTGCAGTTGTGCACAAAATTGTTGGTCTCAGAATCATTGGGCGCAGCGCTGATCGGGCTATTTATCCACCCCGTCGTCGCAGAGACTGCGGTACCCCCGCCCGCCCCTACGCCGCCCCCGACGGAGACTTGCAGGAATATGTCATCGGAGGATGGCGACGTGAGGATCGCCTTGCTAATCACTAGCGACACAGCACCTTGGCCACCCAACACGTCCGCAGCGCTCTTGGAGTAGTTCGCCGCTACGTAGTCGGGCACCCGGGGCTTAAAGTCATTGAGATTGCAGGTGGAACTCCAATGAAAGATCGCAGTCACTGGCGCGCAGGACGGCTCGACCGTGACACTGGGCACCGTGTAACACACGGCGTTGTTGGGCACACCATTGCACGACGCTGGGGTCTTCAGACCGGGAACGCCGATTCCCAGAGCGACACCGATATAGCTCGTCTGACTCACAGAGTAATAGGGCCAAACGTGTGGAATGATGTGTTGCGGGAAGTACTGCTTCCAAAGATTGGCGATGGTCAAGATGTCGGTGGACGTCAAGCCGCCGGGAAAGTTGCGCGTTGTTCTGGGAAGTATCCCGAGTTGTATCGCCCCGTCGTACAACGAGGAGATTGGTGGGCAGCCCTGGGATTGCACGACCCCGTCGGTGCCGCCGCTCTGGATGAGACCGTTGATGACACATGCATACAGCGGCAGATTCGCGGAATTGTCGTAAACAGTGGCCTCGCCGTCGGCAAACTCCCACCGGTATCCGGTGATCTGCTGATGTTGTACCGACGCGACGGCAACGGGCATCAGCAGGCTGACCTGGTTCTGTGAGGCCGGTGCGGGGTTGACAACGAAAAACGCACTCGGTCTGGCGGGCAACACCACCACTGGTGCGGACGCCTTCACGGTTGAGGTCCCTATCTGGGCCGTAATCGTGAGCGTAAGGCCCCCGTTGCCAGAAACCGCTGCGTACTTGTGCTGCGCCTGCACGAAGAACACTGACTGACCGGCGCCTACCGGACCCGGCTGGATACTGGCAGCCTTCGGGGTGCTGCCGTCTCCCCAATCAACCTGCGCCGACGTTGGCGTCGTAGTTCCGGACGCGCCCGCTTGAACTGTGATCGTACCTAAGTAGGGGGTGCCCGAGCTTGCCGCGACCGGCCGGCCGACAATCGCCTCCACGGGGTTGGCGACCAGACTGTACGGGCTCGGCGGAGTCTTGGTAGCGATACCCTGTCCGGACAGGCTGGCGGTCTGACTTCCGGCAGTATCGGTAGCCACAAGCTGGGCCACCAGGGGGCCGGTGGCCGTCGGGTTGAAGCTGACAGCGACGACGCACGCAGACCCTGGTGCGACTGGCTCTCCGGAGCAGCTATCCCCTGCCTTCACGAACGAGGTGGCGGCTGGCCCAATGAGGCTGACTGTAGTGACGTGGAGAATGGCAGTGCCGGTGTTCTGGAGTGACACGTTCTTGGTTGGCCCCCCCTGTGGCTGCGATACGACCGCTCCAAAGTCAAGGGATGGGGGTGCCCACGCAGCGGCCTGGGTCGACGCTGACCTGGACGCTTGGTAGTGCGCCTTGATGGAGCCGGCACCGAGCGCGCTGGGGTAGACGGAGAGCTCGTCGACGTCGCCCGCGAAGCCGGCGCCGAACTGCAGGCCAGCGCCCAGGGTGGTGGCAAGGGCGCCGACGACGCCTCCACCGATGACTTGGCCATCAACGTAGAAGCTCATCTGGCTGCCGTCATAGGTGACAGCGATCTGATGCCAGTTCCCGTCGCTGATCTGATAGGGGGTGAACGCACCAGCGACGCAGCAGCCAGAGGTCGCCGTCTCGAACGCCAAGCGGTCGTGGCCGCCGGGGTCGGGAGCGCTCCGTACACTGAAGGCGCTCCCATAGCGGAACAGCACCCCGTTGTATTGGGGGCCACGCTCCCAGAACTCGACGGTCACCGGCGATGCCCCGGACGGCAACCCCGTATCACTGGCGACGACCGAGGCACCGTTCGTGTGGATGGCGGCATCGGAGTCACCGATGAGTGCGCCGGTCGATCCCAGGCCGATCCCTGCCTGGTAGGTGCCAGGGTGCCCCTTCCCCGAGGAGTCCGCAGCGGTCAGTCCACTGCTCTCGTCAAGCCTGAAGTAGACGCTGGGTCCATCGGCAAGGACGGCCGACTTGTAGGAGGGGGAGGCAGAGGCTGAGGCAACGGAGAGCGGTCCGGGCGTCGCTGCCGGACTGGCCACCACTGCTTGGGCCAGGACAACCGATGTCGACGTGGCTATTAACGACACAACCGACAGCAGGACTAGGACCGACAGTGGATGATGGCGCCGCCGATGAAGCGACTTGCCCTGGGTTGAGGAGTTCGTCGACGTCGAGGTCTCGTTTCGAGGGCCCGCCTCGTCGCGCCGGTGAGACGGGTCGGCTCTCGCGATCTGGAGAGCGGGGCCTGCTCGACGTGGCATTTGCCGAATAGGGTCAATTGGCATCGGGAGCGGGGGTATGGCAGGCATGGCGTTGGGCTCTCCCGGCGAGTCTCAGATATCGGCCGTGTGGCGTCTTTCTGCAGTGAATCTCACCAACATCAAGCTCCGGTCAAGGTAGAGTCAAGTTCGGGTCAATGTTGTTGGAGGTGTCCTCGATGGAAGAGTTGCGTGTGCTGGTGGTCGAGGATGAAGCCGCGACCCGCAAGCTCTTGGTCGCAATCTTGGAGGACGACGGCTACGAGGTTTGCGCGGTGGCTGATGGGGC
>JALZAH010000207.1 GCA_030948425.1 Actinomycetota bacterium | reverse complement strand
GCGAGCAGACTGCTGTGGCCCTCGGCCTGCGACGTGATGGGAAGACGCTGATGGTTTCGTTCGATGTGCCGCTGGACGACGAACGCACCCAGCTCGACGCGTTCGTCGAGGAGTACCGCAGCGCCCTCGAGGTGACCCTCGACTGCCTCACCGAGGAGCAGGCCCGTCGCCACCTCGTCTCGTCCGCGACGACGTTGCTCGGACTTGTCAAGCACGTCAGGTGGATGCAGCGGGTGTGGTTCGAGGAGTGCGTCGGCGGCACGTCCCGTCGGGAGCTGGGCCTGGTACAGAACCCGGAGGAGTCTTTCCGCCTCACCGATGACGACACCGTCGCCTCGGTCACGGCAGCCCACCGGGAAGCGTGAGCGACGGCCGGACGGCAGTTGCAGACCTGCCACTGGATGCCGTCGTGACCGGCCACCGAGCCGGGCTGCGCACGCTTCGCTGGGTGTACCTGCAAGTTCTGCGAGAGCTGGCCCGCCACTGCGGACACGCCGACATCCTGCGCGAACAGGTACTTGCCGGCTGAGTTCTGAGACCAGGTCTAAACAGCGCCACTCGACAAGCAAGATGAACACCGGGCCGACATGGTTGGGCTGCGGGATCCCCGCACCGACACCAAACCCTCATAGCCCTACTTGTCGGTTGGTGCCACGTTCCTTAACGGCACCCCGTCCTGGCGGCAGGCCGTAGCTGTCGGCCACGACACGGAGGCGACCGAAGGGGTCCGCGGTCCTCGTCCCCACACCGCCGTGTCCTCGGTGGTGTCGAGAGGAACGCACATCCTGGCCATCATCGCCAGGTCGTAGAGCGGCCGGCGGGCGCAGCGAAGTCGAAGTCAAGCAGCGCAACTGCTACTCCGCCCGGAACACGCAGGCGAGCGGAGGGCGACGGTGTGGGTGAGAGCAGCGACCGCACGGTAAGGGTCACGGCTGCCTGCCTCGGCTTCGGCGTCGACGATGACCGAGAAGTCCTCCGGGACCTCCACGGTCCCCCAGTGGTCGGCGAAGAGCCGGACCCCGTACCAGGCGATCCGATCCCCGCCAGCAGATTCGACGGCCGCTCGGACCTCGTCGGGCTCGTCGGCGCGAACCCGGTCGATGTCGAGGCGGTTGCGGTAGTAGCGGGCATCGAACGCCTCAAGGGTGTTCGTCTTGTCACCCGTCATCCCCGAGCGCATGGCAAGCCCCGTCCGGTTCCGTGTGAGCACAGAGACCAGCCCGCCCGGTCGGGTGGCACCGATCACCGCGGCCACCGTGTCGGTGAGGGAGGGAAGGTACATGGCCACCCCGTGGCAGCACACCACGTCGAAGCGGCCGGCGTAGTCGTCACCGAGGTCGAGGAGGTCGCCGTGCTCGAAGCGAAGACGACCCTTGACCTCATCAGCTTCGTGGGCGGTGGAGGCTCTGGCCGTCCCGAGCAGCTCCTCGGACAGATCGACACCGGTGACATGGTGCCCGGCGCGGGCGAGACGGATGGCCTGGGTGCCCTGACCGCACCCCACGTCAAGGACGACGACGGGCCGGTGCCCGTCACGAGCGGGAGATGAGCGCCGAGTTGGCGGGCGACCAGCTCTTGGCGAACCGCGTCGCGGACCTTGCCGAGCCCCTGGCGCCACGCCCCCACGCCGGGAGAGAACGCAGTGCCCTCACCCGGGTCGATCATCTCGCTGACGCTACCGCCGCTGCCCGGATGGAACGGGAGCGAGGTGGCACGAGCCAAGCTCCGCTCTGGCCGCCGCGTGAGGTTGTCCTGCCCGGCGTGGAACTTTGAGGCGGCGGTCCCCCGCCTGAGACCTGCCGAGTGGTAGGTGTCGGGAGTCCTTGGAAGACAACCGACCAGGAGGAAGACCGCCATGAAGAACAACTATCAGACTGAGGCGAGCCCGTGCAGGCTCGGGCCGGGCGACACCGAAGAAGACGGCGAAGGATGCGGGCGGGGTGGCCCCGACGTCGTGCGATGAGGGCCAGGGTCTGCCGGAGTGGGCGTTGCCAGGGTCGGTGACGGTCGCCATGGCTGACCTGGCCGAGACGGCGAGGGAGGGTCTGTTGGCTTTGGCCGTGGGCACCGGCATGCAGGTGATGGCCGCGATCATGGAGGAAGACGTGACGGCCCTGGCCGGCCCGAAGGGCAAGTGGAACCCTGACCGTGCGGCGAAGCGTCACGGCTCCGATGATGGTTCGGTCACCTTGGGCGGCCGGCGGGTACCTGTCCGCCGACCCCGGGTGCGTTCCGCTGACGGCGCCGAGGAGTTGGCACTACCCAGCTACGAGCTGTTCTCCTCGCCTTGATGCGTGCCTGTAGGCGCCTGCGCAACCGCAACCAGCGGATCGCCGTGCTGGCCGGCGCCACGGCCGCCCTGGGTCTCGTCTCCCTGGCGTGGAAAGCATGGTCGTTCTCCGTCGGGCACCGGCCGACAACAGGCTCGTTCACCACCTGGTTC
>JALZAH010000181.1 GCA_030948425.1 Actinomycetota bacterium | reverse complement strand
GACAGCGAAGGACAACCCGTCGACGGCGTTCACCGGCGACTTCGGGTACCGCTTCACGAGGCTGTCGACGAGTACGGCGTGGGGGCTGATCGGAGAGCTCACTGGAGAGGCGGGTCGGCGGGACGGGGAGTCGATCCGAAGCCGAGTCGGCGATCGACGCCGGGCACGTGATCGTACGACGGATCAGGTGGCCGGGCCCGCCAATTCCGGGGCCGACGTCGGGCCCGGGGGGCGGGCAGTGCGGACACAGACCAGGCCCGCCCCCGGATGGGTGCCCTCCACGAACCAGGTCGCCCCGCTGCCGGCCAGCCGGGGGGTCTCGCCCGTCGCCTCCCCCAGGCGGTCGCGCCACCGTTCCAGGTCGGGCTCCACGACCAGGGCGGCGGGCTCGAGGTCGTTGGTACCGTCGGCCGTCGGTCCCCCCAGGTCGTCCCAGGCCCGGTAGACCGCCGGCGTCGACACTTCCAAGGGAGGGGTCATGAGGGTGAAGGCCCGGTCCTCGAAGGCCAGCGGTGAGACTGCGTCGCCGATACCGCTGACCCGGGCCCGGCCCCCGATCAGGCAGAAGGGCACGTCGGCGCCGAGGGATGCGGCGGTGCCCGCATCGGCCCCGCCGGCCCATCGCAGGACGGCGGCGGCGTCGGCGGAGCCGCCCCCCAGCCCGGCTCCCGGTGGGATGCGCTTGCGGAGGCGCACGTGGGCCGTACGGCCCACGGCTCGCAGGGCCCGGCGCACCAGGTTGGTGTCGTCGAGGGGACCGGCGGCCAGACCGGGAAGCAGCTCCAGTCCGTCGCCGTCGCCGAACTCGAGCTCGTCGGCCAGGTCGATGGTGACCATCTCGGCATCGAGCAGGTGGTACCCGTCATCTCGCCTTCCGGTCACCCGGAGGGTCAGGGTGAGCTTGGCCAGGGCCCGACCATGTTCGACGATCACCCCGTCAAAGTAAGTGACGCCAGGGCGCTACCTTGACCGAAGGATCTCACAGCTCATTCTTGGGAAGGGTTGTCAGACTTGGTTGCAGACCGGACGGCCCGCAGGAGGGGCTCACCCATGAGTGACAGCTACTGGCAGACCGAGGTCACTTGGGGCGGGCCGGCACCGGGCGCGGACGACGAGCACGGGGTCGCGGCCGGGCGCCCCGGCGCCACGGCCGGCCCGGAGTGGGTGATCCCACCCCCGGCCGCCGGCCGTGACGAGTGGGGCTGGGCGCCGCCGAACCCGAGCGGCGGAGGTGGGTTACCGCCCCGGCCGATCCTGGTCGCCCTGGTCACCGCCATCGTGGTCACCCTCCTCGTCGGATTCGGTGCCGGGCTGGTGGTGCGGGCCGACCGGGGAAGTCAGCCGCCGGATGCGTCCCCGACGCCGTCAGCGCCGTCCACGCCGCCGTCGACAGCCGCGACCCCGGGGGGCGGGGGCATCGCCGTCGCCGACCTGGACATCACGGCCATCGCCGCCAAAGTGGATCCGAGCGTCGTCGACATCGCCTCCACCCTCGGGTACCAGAACGGCGCCGCAGCGGGGACGGGCATGGTGCTCACGTCGTCGGGCGAGGTCCTCACCAACAACCACGTGATCGACGGGGCCACGACCCTCTCGGCCCAGGTCAACGGCGAGGGCCGGACCTACGACGTGAAGGTGCTGGGAAGCGACTCCACCCACGACGTCGCTCTCATTCAGCTGGTCGGCGCCTCGGGGCTGACGGCGGTCTCGATCGGCGATCCCTCCCGGGTGGCCGTCGGCGACCAGGTCGTGGCCCTCGGCAACGCCCTCGGTCGGGGTGGCACACCGGCGGTGGAATCGGGGTTCGTCACGGGGATCGACCAGTCGATCACCGCCGGGGACCCGGCCACCGGCACGGCCGAGGAGCTCACCGGGCTCATACAGGTCGACGCCGCCCTGAAGCCCGGTGATTCCGGCGGTCCGCTCGTCGACATGACCGGCCGGGTCATCGGGCTCGACACGGCTGCGTCGGTGGCCACCCGCTACCGACCGTCGTCCAACGCCGGCTTCGCCATTCGCATCGACGACGCGCTGTCGGTCGTCGACCAGATCCGCTCCGGCACCGGCACGGCAACGGTCCAGATCGGCCAGCCGGCGTTCCTCGGGGTCCAGGTGCAGTTCGTGGGCGGCTCACAGGGCTCGGGGGGCTACGTCGACCCGGGGGGACCCGGCGCCCGCATCACCGGCGTCGTGCCCGACGGCCCGGCGGAAGCGGCCGGCCTGGCCGTCGGCGACGTGATCGTGGCGATCGACGGCAAACCCGTCAACTCGCCGACCTCGCTCACGGGATTGCTGCGCGTCCATCGTCCCGGTGACCGAGCGTCGGTCACGTGGGTGGACGATTCCGGCCAGCAGCACACCGCCAACGTCCGCCTGGGGACGGGTCCCGCCAGCTGACAACGGCCGTGGCCCCGGTCCGCCGCCGGTGGACCCACCTGGGGTGACCGGCCTGGTCCTCAGGGGACGGCGCAGGCGTCGTCGCTGCAGCCGGGGGCAGCACCATCGGCGACGACCAGAGGATGCGACCCGGCCCACGCCTCCTCGAGCGCGCCCAGGAGAACGTCGGGCGGTTGGGCCCCGGACACGCCGTAGGTGCCGTCGACCACGAAGAAGGGAACGCCGGTGATGCCCAGGGTGGTGGCCCGCCGTTCGTCGTCGCGAACCTCGGCCGCGTAGGCGTCGCCCTCCAACACCGACCGGACCTCGTCGCCGTCGAGGCCGACCCCGGTGGCCAGTCCCTGCAGTGTCTCGGGGTCACCGATGGTCGCACCCTCGGTGAAGGTGGCGGCCAAGAAGCGCTCTTTGAGGGCGTCCTGCAGGCCCCGCTCGTGGGCGAGGTGCAGGAGACGGTGGGCGGCGAAGGTGTTGCCCGGCCGGGCCCGGTCGAAGCGCAGGTCGAGGCCGTCGTGGGTACCGGCGGCCACCATG
>JALZAH010000160.1 GCA_030948425.1 Actinomycetota bacterium | reverse complement strand
CCCAAGAAGCACGCGGTGGCGGAATCGAAGCTTCCGACCGCCAAGGTCGGGGCGGGCGAGCACCGCGTTGTGGACGAGAAGGGCCGGGCCAGGAACCACAAGGAGGCCTTCTACGGCCTGGAGGCGTTCCTTGCCATCATGTGCAACAACGACCCCGCGGGTACCGCGTACCACCCGAACCTGGTCCTTGGCATGGTCTTGGACATTCCCGGTGCCCGCATCGGCGAGAACGGCACCTTCATCGCTGCACAGGTCGCCCGTCGGACGGGCGAGGTGGGCTGGCTGGCCGGGGATCGCGCGTACTCGAACGCAAAGCCCGAGAAGTTCCAACTTCCGACCAGGGCGCTCGGGTACCGCCACGTGTTCGACTACCGCAAGGACCAACTCGGCAATCAGGCCACCTTCGGTCACGCCATCCAGGTCGAGGGTCGCTGGTACTGCGACTGCATGCCGAAGGCACTGATCGAGGCGACCTCGGACTACCGGAGAAAGACCGGTGACAAGAAGAAGATCGACAAGGCGGCATGGCGGGAACGGCTCCTCCGCAGGCGTAACCACGCCATGAGCATCAAGGAGCGGCGGACGGACGGCTCCATGCGCCTGGCCTCCAAGTGCTGCCGGTCGAAGCCGTCGGTCACCATCCCCGCAGACGGCGGGGCGAAGTTCCACCAGGAGCTGGAGTTCGGGATGCCCGAGCACCAGGACCGGTACGCCCACATGCGCAACACCAACGAGGGCTTCAACGGCACGTCGAAGGACGGTTCCCACGCCGGCCTGGGTCAGGCCACCCGCCGCCGCAAGCGGGGCATCGCCGCCCAGACGTTGGCCTGTGCAGCCTTGCTGTTCGCTGAGAACATGCGCCGGATCACGTCCTTCGTGGATAAGGCGACGACCGACGCCAACGGCGATCTGGTCACCAAGCGCAGCGGCCGCCCGCGGCGGCGTGCCCTCGGGGACTACCTGCCCACTGAGGGCGTCGACGCACCGCAGACGGCCATCACGCCCCGCTACGGCGACCCGCCAGAGGGCTAGCCGGGAGGCTCATCCCTTGGGGTCAAGGTCCGCCCTTCGGGGCGGATTCGGCGCGCCAGCGCACGTCTCCTTCGCGGCTGATGGCGGGTCTCACGCCCGGTCCCGAGCTGACGCAGATCACAAGGGGGGATGGTGGTCCCCAGGCACTCCGAAATCCCTTCGGAGGGGGTGCTGGTCAGAGGGGATCTGGGATCGTACCCTTGGGGTTATGGGAACAACCCGCCAGTGGGCGAGGGGGGACTTGAACCCCCACGTCCTTTCGGACACAGGAACCTGAATCCTGCGCGTCTGCCAATTCCGCCACTCGCCCGAGCGACGAGCACACGGTAGCGGAAGCGGGAGTCCACCCCAGGCGGCCCTGGGTAAGCTCGCTTCGAGATGGGACTGCAGGGTTTCGAGCAACGCTTGGAGCGGATGGTCGAAGGCGTGTTCGCCAAGACCTTCCGCAGTGGGCTCAAGCCGGTAGAGATCGGTCGCCGGCTCACCCGCGACATGGACCTGCACCGGACGCTGGGGGTGAACGGCCCCCTGGCGCCCAACCACTTCACCGTCGCCCTCAGCGCGGCCGACTCGGAGCAGTTCGACTCCTACGCCGAGGTCCTCACCCGGGAGCTGGCCGAGGCGGCACGAGATCACGCCCGGACGGAGCGCTACGGGTTCGTGGGGCCGGTCCACGTGGAGCTCCACGTCGACGACTCGCTCAGCACCGGCCAGTTCCTGGTGGCCAGCGGCTTCCAGGAGGCTCCCGGGGGCGCGGCGGTCGGCTCGCTGTACCTGGAGGACGGGCGCCGAGTGGAGATCGGCGAGGAGCCTCTGGTGATCGGGCGCATGCCGGAGTGCGACGTCCCCCTGTCCGATCCCAACGTGAGCCGGCGCCACGCCGAGGTCCGCCGCCAGGGCACCGGTTTCGTGGCCGTCGACCTCGGCTCCACCAACGGCACCCGGGTCAACGGGGCGACGATGAAGGAGCGCCTGCTGAACAACGGCGACGAGATCACCGTCGGTGCCACCAAGCTCCGCTTCGAAGCGTCGTAGCTGTAGTGCCGGTCTCGCTGCTCACCATTCTGAAGTTCTGCTTCCTGGCCCTGCTCTACCTGTTCTTCGTTCGCGTCCTACGGGCGGTCTGGGCCGAGGTCAGCGGGCGCAACGTGACGGCAGCGGTGGCCGCCCCTGTCCAGGCACGCCAGGGCTGGTCGGGACAGAGCCGGGGCGGTGGGAACAACAAGGCGGGGTCACGCCTCAAGGTCATCGAGCCGACCGAGACCAAGGGCCAGATTTACGAGCTGGGCGACGAGCTCACCGTGGGGCGGGCCGGTGGCTGCCAGATCACCCTGGACGACACCTACGTCTCTCAGCTGCACGCCCGGGTCTTCCGCCGGGACGGCCAGCTCTACGTGGAGGACCTCGGGTCGACCAACGGCTCCTACCTGAACCGCGCCAAGCTCACTGCGCCCGTCGCCATTCGCAAGGGCGACCGCCTCCAGATCGGCAAGACCGTGATGGAGCTGCAGTGACCGGCCCGCAGCTCTGCGTGCCCGGTCCCATCAGAAGCCGGTCCATGACCGCTCACCGGGCGGAAGGCCGGTGACGGTCCTGCACGCAGGAGCGGCGACCGACGTCGGGCGGGTGCGCCAGATCAACGAGGACCGGTTCCTCGCCGACGAGGCGCTGTTCGCAGTGGCCGACGGGGTCGGCGGCCACCAGGCCGGCGAGGTGGCCTCGCAGACTTCGGTGGAGACCCTGCAACGGGCCTACGCCGACGGCGAGCACACCACCCAGGGCCTGGTCGCCGCAGCCGAGGCGGCCAACCAGGCCGTCTGGCAGCTGGCTCAGGGGAGCCGGGAGAAGCGCGGCATGGGCACGACCCTGACCGCCCTGGCCCTGGTCCAGGAGGACGGCGAGGAGCAGCTCGGCCTGATCAACGTGGGCGATTCCCGCGCCTATGTGTTCAAGCAGGGCGAGCTGATCCAGCTCACCGAGGACCACAGCCTGGTGGAAGAGCTGGTCCGCGACGGCAAGCTCAGCCCGGCCGAGGCCCAGGTCCATCCCCAGCGGTCGATCATCACCCGGGCGCTGGGCATGGACCCCAATGTCAAGGTCGACTCCTGGCCCCTCACGCCCTACCGCGGCGACCGCTTTCTTCTCTGCAGCGACGGCCTCACCAACGAGCTGTCCAACGAGCGCATCGCCTCCACCCTCCGCCAGATCGCCGACCCCCAGGAGGCGGCCCACGACCTGGTCCGGCAGGCCCGGGCTGCTGGAGGCGGCGACAACATCACTGTGGTGGTGGTCGACGTGATCGACGATGGCGAGCGCGCCGAGCGAGCATCCGCCGCCCTGGCCGGGTCCAAGACGGCCGGGCCGAAGACCCAGGCAACCCGGGTGGCGCCGGCCCCCACCGCCGAGGTCGACCTGGCGCACCGCTCGGCCCGGGTGGCC
>JALZAH010000158.1 GCA_030948425.1 Actinomycetota bacterium | reverse complement strand
CCACCACCCTGGGCGCGGCCGCCGTCTCGACGGCGCTCTACCTGCGCAACCCGCACCCCTACCTCGCCCGCGGCGTCACCGGCGACATCCTCGGCCTGGCCGTCTGCGCCATCCCACTCCTCAGCCGCCGCCAGCGCCTACGACACGAAGCGGCCCTCTGCCTGGGCGCCATCGGTGCCGTCTACGCCTTCCGACCCGACTGGCCGCTGAGCATCAACGACACCACCTGGTGGACGACGATCACCGCCGGCCTCACCGGCTACATCATCCTCCGCCACCGCCGCCTGGCAACACCTCATCCCGGCCACGGACCGGCCTGACGCCGGCGCAGCCGGACGGGGCCGTCCCAGAATCGACGGTCCCTCGTCACAGCGGCTCCCCCGGCACTCCCGGGGGCACTACCCAGCTGTCACCTGGCGGGCGACGAAGTACACGGCGAAACCGACGAGCAGGACCCCGAAGCCGCGCCGCATCGCGTCAGCTGGCAGGTGGTCGGTGAGGCGGGACCCGACGAGAGCTCCCGGGATGGCACCGGCTGCGAAAGGGAGGGCGACAGCCCAGTCGATGTGACCGAGCGCCCAGTGGGTGATCAAGGTCGGAACCGACAGGACGGCGATGACGACGAGGCTGGTCCCGGCCGACTCCGGCATCGTCAGCCCCAGCACCAGGACGAACAGCGGTACCAGCAAGAACCCGCCGCCGTTGGCCAGCATGCCGGTGAACAAGCCGATGGCCCCGGCCGCCGGGATCACGACCGCCGGACGACGGCGGGCTCGACCGGCTAGCCGCGCCTCGGGAAGCGGGGCCAGGATGCGCACGCCGACCAGGCCAAGCACGACACCAGACGCGATCAGGAGGCCCTTCCCGCCGACCGACCCCGACAGCAGAGCGCCCACGACGGTGCCTGGCACGCCTCCGTAGATCGCCCAGCGGGCCACCGGCCACTCGACCTGTCCCTTGCGGACATAGGTCACCATCCCCGCCACCGCCGCCGGGATCACCGCCGGGATCGGAGCCGCCACCGCCACCAACCCGGACACACCCAGCAAGCCGAGCGCCGGCGTGGCGAAGCTCGACCCGCCGACCCCGAACAGCCCGAACAGCACCCCGATCAGGACGCCAACCGCAGTCACCACCGGCCACGACGGCATCCCACCACACTATGCGCATCCACGCATACACACCTACAGCGATAGGGTGGTGCGGCGAGGTGACAACATGACACGAGCCACGAACGCCAACCTCCGGGCCGAGCTCGAGGAACTGACCGCCAGCATCTGCCGGGCGCTCAACGACCCGAAGCGCCTCCTGATCCTCTACACCTTGGTCGCTCAACCCCGATCGGTCACGGGGCTCTGCGACGCGCTCGGCCTGTCCCACTCCAACGTCTCCCAGCACCTCGCCGTCCTGCGCGAAAGCGGCCTCGTCGAGACCGAACGCGACGCCAACCGCGTGATCTACTCCCTACGCGATCAGCGAGTGGTGAAGGCCATCGACCTCCTGCGCAGCGTCATGAACACCGAGCTGGCCCGCCGCCGATCACTCCTGGGTGGGACGATCTGACCTGGCCCCACCTCGGCGGGCATTGCGCTGTGACTCCAATGCCCCGCGGGCGCTCCCGCCCCACCGCCCGTTGCTCGGGCATCATGCAGACGTGGAGGTCCTTCGCCCGGATCCGTAACCCGTTCTACCTCGGCTGCTTCCTCGCCTCCACAGCGGTCCTCACCGCAGTCCCCTCCACCTTCGCCCTCGTCGGCCTCGCCCTCCACATCGCCGCCGCCGAGATCATCGTCCGCGGCGTCGAGGAACCTGCCCACGGCGCTCTCCGTCTCCGCGAAGTTCTCATTGACAGCTATCGATGCAACCGGCATGCTGCGGGTACATCGATGACCGCCGATCCTACCTGGAGGAACCATGTCCAGAGTCCAGCTCGCCCTCAACGTCACCAACATCGACGACGCCATCGCCTTCTACTCCAAGCTGTTCCAGACCGAGCCGGCCAAGGTGCGACCCGGCTACGCCAACTTCGCCGTCGCCGACCCGCCCCTCAAGCTGGTCCTCATCGAGGGACAGGTCGGCGGCACCTTGAACCACCTCGGCGTCGAGGTCGGTTCGACCGATGAGGTCACCGCCGCCACCGGCCGCCTGGCTGCCCAGGGGATGGCCACCGCCACCGAGGACCAGGTCTCATGCTGCTTCGCTGTCCAGGACAAGGTGTGGGTCGACGGGCCCGACCACGAACCGTGGGAGATCTACACCGTGCTGGCCGACGCCGAACACCCCCAAGGGGAGCTGCGCAACGCCGAGCCGGGCGAGAACGCCGCCTGCTGCTCGACCGTCTCGGCCGAAACCGGCGCCGCTCTCGGCTGCTGCTGAGAAGCCGGCTCCTCGCGTGCCACTGGCACCGCTGGCCCGGAAGACTCTCGCCGAGCTGATCGGGACGGCGCTGCTCGTGGCCGGGGTCGTCGGATCCGGGATCGCCGCCTCCCAGCTGTCACCCGGCGACGTCGGACTCCAGCTGCTGGAGAACACCGCAGCGACGGTCGGAGTCCTGG
>JALZAH010000142.1 GCA_030948425.1 Actinomycetota bacterium | reverse complement strand
CGGCTCCTCGGCGCCACCCAGCCGGCGTCGGCTCGCCTGACGGTGGTCTTCGAGCCGCGCATCACGGCAAGCTTCTTGGGGATCCTGGCCGGCACCCTCGACGGCGAAGCGGTGAGCAAGGGACGCTCCCTCTTCGCCGACAGGGTGGGTTCGGAGGTGTCCGTGGCCCAGCTGTCCCTGCTCGATGATCCGACCGATCCCGAGGCGTACGGAGCCGCGCCCTACGATGCCGAAGGCCTGGCCACCCGGCGCAACCGACTGATCGACGGTGGGGTCCTGCAGGGGTTCCTCTACAACACCTACTCGGCCCGTCGGGCGGGGACGAGCTCGACCGCCTCAGCGGTTAGGGCCGGGTTCAAGAGTGTTCCCGGTACCGGGGCCCGGGCTCTGACCCTGGTTCCGGGTGACCTCGACGCCGCAGGGGTGCTCGCCCACATCGGGGACGGCCTGCTCGTCCAGTCCGTCTCCGGCCTTCATTCGGGGGTCAACCCGGTGAGCGGTGACTTTTCGGTCGGGGCCGAAGGCGTCCTGATCCGCAATGGTCAGCTGGCCGGACCGGTGCGCGAGATCACCATCGCCTCCACCATCCAGCGCATGCTGTCGGGGATCGTGGCTATCGGCAACGACCTGGAGCGATTGCCGTCGTCGGCCGCCGGAGTCACGTTGGCCGTGGCTGACGTGGCCATGAGCGGCGCCTGAGCCGATCCATCACAGGTTCGAGCGGGACCCCTCTAGGCTGGGGGGCATGGGACTCTTCAGTCGTCGCCTACCCGAGATGATCGATGCCGACGCCGCGTTGGCGGGCCGATCTCAAGCCTTGGCCGTCCCCGACGCCCACTACGTCAACGGCCACACCATGGTGGAACCGTTCCCCGAAGGAATGGAGCGGGCCGAGCTCGCCATGGGTTGCTTCTGGGGCGAGGAACGCCGGTACTGGGAGACGCCGGGGGTGTGGACGACGGCGGTCGGCTACGCCGGCGGGTTCACGCCCAACCCCACCTACGAAGAGGTGTGCAGTGGCCGCACCGGTCATTCCGAAGCTGTGCTGGTGGTATGGGACCCGTCGGTCACCACCTACCAGGCGTTGGTCAAGATCTTCTGGGAGGGCCATGACCCGACGCAGGGGATGCGGCAGGGCAATGACATCGGCACCCAGTACCGATCGATGATCCTGGTGCATAGCCCCGAGCAACGGGCCGCCGCAGAAGCGTCCCTGATCGCCTATCAGAAGGTGCTCAGCGAGGCCGGCCATGGCACCATCACCACCGAGATCGTCGACGCTGGACCCTTCTATTATGCCGAGGACTACCACCAGCAGTACCTGGCCAAGAACCCGGGCGGCTATTGCGGCTCGGGTGGGACGGGTGTTTCCTGCCCGACCGGGTTGATGTCTTCGGAGGGCTGATCCGTTCTGCGTCCATTCGCCTGACCTCACGGGGTTGGTCAACGAGTACGAGGCTCTCGACGCATTCGTTGCCGGAATGGGTGGTCAGCATCGTCGGCAGATACCCTGGCGGAGATGAAGTGGCCGGGGTGGCGGGGTGGTGATGGTCGGGCCGGCGGACGTTTGCAGTCGGGAGCCACCGTCGACGCTGCTTTCGAATCGTCTCGAAGGCGCAGGTCCCGCCGCCGGCAGGGGGTGCCATGGCAGTGAGACCCCCGGAGTGGGACGTTCGTCGGCCCAGCCGTCGGCGGTTCATGCTCCGACGATTCGTCGCTCTGATCATGGTGACAGCAGTGTTCGGGACGCTCGGCGGAACGATATTCGCCATCATCGGACTCGTTTCTCCCTCGGGGTCGGCGCCTAAGCCCCACGCCGCCCGGGTCACAACAACGTTGCCTCCCATGGAGCCGGGAGGCGGTCGGACGCTGTTCCCGTCACATCGGCTTGTGGCGTTCTACGGAGCACCGGCCAGCCCGGGCCTGGGCGTCCTCGGAGACGCCCCACCGGAGACGCTGTGGTCCCGCCTCAGCGCCATGGCCGCGCCCTACACAACACCGGGGACGGCGGTCGTGTCGAGCTACGAGTTGATCGCATTCACGGCCGAGGCCTCGCCCGGTCACGATGGCAGCTACTCCGCCGAGCTGCCGGCGGCGGAGATCTCCTCGTACCTTCAGGTGGTCCGGGCGCATGACGGGATGTTGATCCTCGATATCCAGCCCGGGCGCAACAGCCTTCTGAGCGAGGCTCAGGCACTCCGACCCTGGCTCGTCGACGCCCATGTCGGTTTGGCTTTGGATCCCGAATGGGAACTTCAGCCCGGGCAGCGACCTGGACGCCAGGTCGGCCACACCACTGCGGCGGAGATCGATCAGGTTTCGTCCTGGCTGGACCAACTCACGGTGGCCAACCGCCTACCCCAGAAGCTGTTGTTGATCCATCAGTTTCAGGCGGCCATGATCCCCGACAAACCGGCAGTCACCGCGCGACCCAACCTGGCCATCGCTTTCAACATGGATGGTTTCGGCGGGGTGAACAACAAGCTTTCCGTCTACCAGCTTTTGGCCAGCGACCCCCGCTGGGCGCTCGGCTACAAGTTGTTCTACACCACCGACCGGCCGCTGCAAGATCCAGCCCAGGTCCTTGCCCTCGCGCCCCCGCCCGCCATCGTCGAATACGAGTAAAACCCAACGCCGCCAGGCGACGCTGACAGCTTCTCAGCGTGCAGCGATGCGCTGTCCGCCTCCCTGGAATCACGCCTTGTCATCGGGAGTCGGCGCTGCCCGGTAGGATGACGCCGCGCATGGAGGCCACAGGGACGGCGGGGGGAATGAACGCCGCCGTGACCTCCGCCGGACCGCTTCCGGTTCGAGACATGGTGGTGGCCGCCGGACAGACCATGGTCGGCCGGCGCCGGGACATCGAGGTGGTCGCTGCTGCTCTGGCCGCCGGGCGCAGCGTGCTTCTCGAGGGTCCACCGGGGACCGGCAAGACGACCCTGCTGCGTTCCCTGGCCGCCGGGGCCGGTGTTGCCCTGTACCTGGTGGAGGGTAACGCGGAGCTGAGCCCGGGCCGCCTGGTCGGTCACCATGACCCGTCGCGGATCCTCTCGGAGGGCTACCAGACCGACAACTTCGTCCCCGGGCCGCTCGTGGACGCCATGACCTGCGGTGGCCTGCTGTACGTGGAGGAGCTCAACCGGGTTCCCGAGGAGACACTCAACGTCCTGCTCGGTGTCCTCTCGGAACGGCGCAAGCAGGTGCCTCGCTTCGGAGAGGTCGTCGCCGATCCCCGGTTCCGCATGGTGGCAGCCATGAACCCCTTCGATGCCGTCGGCACTGGGCGGATCTCGCCTGCTCTCTATGACCGTTCCTGCCGGGTGGCGGTCGACTACCAGGACGAGTACGAGGAGCGGGCGATCGTCGCCGGGGCCACGGAGGGCAATCCTGTGCTGGTGGCCCGAGCCGTCTCCGCCGTGCGGCGGACACGCAGTCACCCGGACCTGCGGATGGGTTCCTCGGTCCGAGGGGCCATCGACACCGTGGCGGTCGCCGCCGCCCTGGCCGAGCTCCGCGACGACGTCTCGGTGTCCGGGGGGGTCGGTCTCGATGCCGCGCTCACCGCCCTGTCGGGTCGGGTTACTCTCCGGGAGGGCTCGGCCCGCAGCGTCGAGCAGGTCCTCACGGAGATCTGGGCGGCCACCGCGCCTGGCGACGACCCCGAGGCCGATGCGGGAAAAGCCCTCGGTCCGGGGGCGGGAGCGGCCCGGACCTGACTCCACCGGCCGGCCCGTCACGGGTGGTGAGCGACCCGGCCGAGGTCGACAGCCTGCTGGGCGAACAAGCCTCCCGCACCGTGTCCAGGACCCAGCTGAACCGCCGCCATCCCGACCTCGAAGACGTGTCGCCTCACGTCGGCGAACTGGACATCGTCGCTCTGGCCGAGCGGCTCGACGAGGACATCGATGCTGCCCTTCCACTGCTGATCGACCTGGCTCAGGCCACCGACGCCGAGCTGCGGGCCCAGGTCAAGGCGGTGGCCGCCCGACTTCTCGTTTCCGCCGCCCGGCACCGAAGCGCGGGGTTTCTCTCCGGGGCGGCCCGCCTGGTCACCGATCGCGGCCCCGGTGTCGATCTCGATGTCGACACCACCTTCGAACGCCTGGCCGAGTCCGCCCGCTTCGACCCGACCAGGTGGCACGCCGACGACCTTCGGTGGCGAACCTGGCGGAGACCGTCGCGCGCCTACGTTCTGGTCATCGACGCGTCCGGGTCGGTCACCGGGAGGCCGTTGGCCACCGCTCTGATCAGCGCGGCGGCGTTGGCGGCTCGGCTCCAGGCCGGCGACGAACTGGCCGTCGTGGCCTTTTGGTCGCGCGCCGTGGTTCTCCGCCACGTGCGAGCCACCGACGCCCCCCCCACCGTGTTGTCCCGGCTCCTCGATCTGCGGGGCGGCGACACCACCGACCTGGCCCTCGGGCTGCGGGTCGGTCTGGGTCAGGCCGCTCTGTCCCGAGCGGTTCGCCGGGACGTGATCGTGCTCACCGACGGCATGGCCAACGAAGGCGACGATCCCCGCCAGGTAGCCAGGACCACCGGCGGCAGCGGCACCAGGGTGCACACCTTGGCGGTCTCGGACCACCCCGACGCGATAGACGCCTGTCTCCGCCTGGCCGATGTGGGCGGCGGCCGCAGCGCCGTGTTGGCGGCACCCGCCCAGGCACCGACGGCAATGGCCAAGGTGCTGGTCGAAGGCTGAGCGGAGGCCCGAAGACCTACGGGTCGACGCGCAGGCTGGGTGCTCCCCCCTGGGCGCAACCGCAGGCAAATCCGGCGGGGATGGCCGGTATGGCGTCGTAGAGCAGCCGGCGAGTCCTCTCCACATTGTCGGCCAGCACGGCCAGCACGGCCTCCATGGTCACTGCGCTGTCGTCGGACGGACCCGGGCCGCCTCCTTCCACCCCCGTGTCATAATCGGTGATCAGGGCCAGGCCGGCGTAGCACAGTCCCAGCTCGCGGGCCAGGTAGGCCTCAGGGAACTGGGTCATGTTGACCACGTCCCAACCCGACCGGCGAAACCACGTCGACTCGGCCCGAGTCGAGAAGCGAGGACCGTTGATCACCGTCACGGTGCCCCGGCGGTGAACCGTGACCTCCGGGGTGGCGGCGTCGACGATGACCGAGGACAGCTCCGCACAGTACGGGTCGGCAAAGGCGATGTGTTCGACCGCCGGGCCGTCGAGAAAGGTCTCATGGCGCCCCCAGGTCCGATCCACCAGCTGATCGAGCACCATGAAGTCACCGGGGCGGATGTCGGCCCGCAATGAGCCGACGGCGCAGGGGCCGATGACCCGGCGTACGCCGAGCTCGCGCAGAGCCCACAGGTTGGCCCGGTAGTTGATGCGATGGGGCGCCAGGGTGTGACGGCTGCCGTGCCGGGCGATGAAAGCCACCCTGGTCCCACCGATGTGGCCGACGGCTACTGGCGACGAGGGCTCCCCGTAGGGTGTGTCGGGAGTCAGCTCGATGGCGTCGTCGAGCAACTCGTAGAAGCCCGATCCGCCGATGACGGCGACGTCCGCCGCCGCAGGTCCGGCGCCGTTCATCTCTCAGGGCGTCGCTGGGGACTTCGGCGAGGTGCCCGATCCGGGTTTGGTGGCGGCCGAACCGCTCCCGTTCGACGAGGAGCCTGACGAGCTCGACGCGTCACCTGACGTCGACTTCTCACCCGAGCCCGACCCAGACCCAGACTCGCTCTTGGAGCCGCCCTTGGTGGACGAGCCGCTGTCTGAAGACTCCGACGCGGACGTCTTCTTGCCGGCCCCCGTCCGGCTGTCGTTCTTGTAGAAGCCGCTGCCCTTGAAGGCGATGCCGATGTTGCCGAAGACCTTGCGCAGAGCCCCGCCGCAGTTCGGGCACACCGTCAGTGCGTCGTCGCTGAAGCTCTGGACGGCCTCGGTGTGCTCACCGCAGGACTTACACGTGTACTCGTAGGTCGGCATGGGCTCTGTCGGTCCTCCACCATGGCCGGCGGTCAGCGCCCGATGCGCTGGCAGTCTCGCGTGGCGAGCGCCAAGCTTACCGGTTGTCGGCAGGAGGCCGGCGAGGCCCAGATGGTAGAACCAACAGCCATGAGCACCGTGAACAAGGCGGTCATCCCCGCCGCCGGCCTGGGGACCCGTTTCCTGCCGGCCACCAAGGCACAGCCCAAGGAGATGCTCCCCCTCGTCGACAAGCCGGCCATCCAGTACGTGGTGGAGGAGGCGGTGGCCGCCGGAATCACCGACATCTTGGTCATCACCGGTCGGGGCAAGCGGAGCCTGGAGGATCACTTCGACCGCTCGTTCGAGCTGGAGCACTACCTCGAGCGTGACGGCAAGTACGAGACCCTCGCCGAGATGAAGGCCATCGCTGACATGGCCGACATCCACTATGTCCGCCAAGGAGAGCCACTCGGCCTCGGTCACGCCGTCTCGGTGGCGCGCCACCACGTCGACGACCAGCCCTTCGTCGTCATGCTGGGCGACGACATCATGCACAAGAAGGCCGGGGTGCTCGAGGGCATGTTGGCTACCTATGATCGCTACGGGCGGTCGGTCGTGGCCTTCAAGGAAGTGAGCGAGGCGGAGATATCGTCCTACGGCTGCGCCCGGGCGGAAGCCGTTCATGACTCGTTGATCAGGTTGCTCGACATCGTCGAGAAGCCCGATCCGATCGATGCACCCTCAAACCTGGCGGTCATGGGCCGCTACGTGCTGACCCCGCAGATCTTCGACGTCTTGGACCATGTCAAACCGGGCAAGGGTGGCGAGATCCAGCTCACCGACGCCATCAAGATGCTCATGGACATCCAGACCGTCTACGGCTACACCTTTCGCGAAGGTCGCTTCGACGTCGGCAACAAGTTGGACTATCTGCGGGCCACCGTCGACCTGGCCCTCGAGCGCGAAGATCTGGGCCCGGCGTTTCGCCGCTACCTGATCGAGCGCGTGGAACGTGAGCGGGATCGGCCCGAGCGTGATCGGTAGACTTCGGCTATGACTGACCGTGGTCTCACGCACCTCGATGCTCTTGGGCGGGCCCGGATGGTCGACGTGACCCCCAAGGAGGTCACCCACCGGCGGGCCGTCGCCCGTGGCAAGGTCTTCATGATGATGGAGACCACCTCGAAGGTGGCCAGCAACGCCATGAGCAAGGGCGATGTCCTCGGTGCCGCCCGTATCGCCGGCATCCAGGCGGCCAAGCGGGCGTCAGATCTCATCCCGCTGTGCCACCCACTCCTCGTCGGGGCGGTGACCATCAACTTCACCATCGGTGATGACCATGTCGAGGTGGAGACCCAGGTCGAGACGGTGGACCGCACAGGGGTGGAGATGGAAGCCCTGACGGCCTGTGCGGTGGCGACGTTGACCATCTACGACATGTGCAAGTCCGCCGACCGTTCCATGGTGATTGGCGAGCTCGCCCTCTGGGAGAAGACCGGTGGCCGAAGCGGCCACTGGAAGCGACCGTCAAACGGTCTGGCCGCCCCGCTGGTCAACACCCCACCGACACGGTCGTTTGACGATGACCTCGACGAGCGGATCGACGGTGCGCTGGGGACCGACGACACCCTGCGTTGAGCAGTCCACCGCCGTCCGAGCACGACTAGCCACAGTTTGCGGTTGCCCATAGCACAGGTCAGGTGCTGAATGGTGGATCGGTGGCCATTTGTCCGTCTTCCACTGGCGGGAGAGGGCGGAGACGACTAGGTTCTGTCCGGGTCGGGCAGCGCCGATCCAGCCACTGTTCATTCTTTCGGCCAGCCGCAGGTCTCGACGAGGATCCACCACCAGTTGGATCCAGCGGATTACGGTCCTCGATCACGCAAAGGTAGGCCCAGGAGCTTGAAGACGGTGGCATTGTTGGTTCTTCTCCTCGTATGGGGAGCCTTGTTGGCAACGTGGCTCAGGTCACGGGCACAAGACGGCGGGTTCAGCGACCCCGTCGGTACCTTCAACCGACACCTTCGGGTCCTGGAGAAGACCTCGCCTCCAAGGTATGCGGCCGCCAACCAGCGACGCCCGGTGCGCGGGGCGGCCATTGCACCGTACCGACCAGCACCGTCGGTCGGTCTTGGCCCCGTACCCGGTGGCCACCGGGTACAGCCCTCCCCCCAGACCACCCGGCGTCGGGCGGCGAGCCAGAAGCGTCGAAGGGACGTGTTCTTCGCCCTCCTTGCCGGCATCATTGGCTCGCTGATCCTCGGCATCATCCCTGGCCTGCACGCCATGCTCTACATCCAGGTGTTGTTCGATCTGGTGATGGCCGGTTATGTGGCGCTGCTGGTGCGCATGCGAAATCTGGCCGCCGAGCGCGAGGCGAAGCTCGCCTACATGCCTCGCAACCGTCGAGTACAAGCCGGCGGATATGTCGCCGCACAGCAAAATGCCGGCCGTGGTGTCACCGTCCGAGACAGCTATCAGGACGACTACGACTACGAGTTCGATTACGGCTACAACGACCTGGCGGTGCGCCGGGCCGCCAACTGAGCGGCCAGGACGCTCTGGATCCGAGTGGCCCGGGGCCGGCGCCAGACTGGGCGCCTGCCATCGACATCGAGGGCATTGCCCTGGCCGTGACGGAGGAGCTGGCTGGTGTGCACGAGGCCCGAGAGGCTGGTCTGGCTGCCTGTCGTCGCACGATTCGTCTGGCGGGAAGCGCAATCCGGGCCGTGCACCGTCACCAGCACGAGCGGGCCGCCGGGCTGACCTCAGAGTGCGACGGCGCTCTGCGGGAGGCGCAGGCGGCCCTGCGGGACTACCCGATGGTGGCCCACGCCGGCTTCCTCTTCGACGCCGAGAAGGAGTACGTGGAGGCGGTCCTCACGGCCGCCCTGGTTGGGGCCGTGCCGCTGGCCGGCGCTGCGTCCCTACGGGTCGGCTTGGCGGCCTGGCTCAACGGCATGGCAGAAGCGGCCTCGGAGTTGCGCCGTCACCTCCTCGACCTGCTGCGCCAGGGCTGCCTCGGCGACGCCGAGACTCTCCTCCGAGCCATGGATGACATCTATGACCTATTGGTGGGCGTGGACTACCCCGACGCCATAACCGGCGGGCTGCGCCGCCGGACCGACGCGTTGAGGGCGGTGCTCGAGCGAACCCGGAGCGACCTGACGACGACCACCCTGCAGTACCGGCTCCAGGCCGCACTGGAGAAGGGACAGGTCGGCCGTTGACGGCGGCCCCGCGATCGTGGGGGAGGGAGGTCACCGGTCCTCCGCTAGCCTGGCGATTCCTTCGGGGGTGTAGCTCAGCCCGGTAGAGCGCTACGTTCGCAACGTAGAAGTCGTGGGTTCAAGTCCCATCACCTCCACCACAAAAGTCCATTTCAGGAGGGGTGTAACACGGACTGTCGATAAGGTCACGGGGCCCAGGAGGACTAGGCGTGACCTTACGTGACCTTACGCCGGTGTAACCTCGCCTCTGATGGCACGTCGCAAGCGGCAGAGAGGCCCCCGCGGGGTGGGGGCGATCGACCAGCTCCCGAGTGGCCGCTGGCGGCTCCGGGTACCCCTGGATGACGGCCGGCGGGCCACCTACGGCACCTATGTCACCGATGCGCTGGCGGGCGAGGCGCAGGCCCGGTGGCGCCTCACCCATCTGTTGGCCGAAGACGACCCGCAGCAGGCGGTCAAGGTCCCGGCGGCCGTGGCTGTGGGCGGGGTCCGCTGCGACGAATGGTTCGACCGTTGGCAGGACGCGAAGAAGGCCCGGCGATCGAGGGTACGGGTCAACAACAAGCGAGGGGGCGCCGAGACGACGGCGGCTCGGGACCGAGCGTACTGGTCGAAGTGGTGGCGGCCGGCCATCGGCTCGGAGCTACCTCACACCCTCACCGGCCGTGACATCGCCGCGGTGATCGACATCATGGAGCAGGCGGGGCGGGCGCCGCTGACGGTCAAGACGCACTGGGTGATGGTCAAGGCGTTCTTCTCATGGTTAGTCGACGAGGAGGTGCTAGCCGTTAGTCCGATCGCCAAGGCGTCGATGTCGGTGGACCCGGCGCGCGACCGGGTCCGCGACATCGTGGTGCCGGACTTCCGCTTCATCGACTTGCTGTCAGCCCGGTTGGGGACGGGCGAGGACAGGCTGGTCTTCGAGCTGCTGCTCGGCACCGGCGGTCGCCGCTCGGAGGTGGCGGGCATGGTGGTCGGCGACGTGGACCTGGCCGCCCGGCGGGTGTGGGTGTGCCAGCCGGTGGTCGAGGTCGAGGGCAGGCTGGTGCGCAACCTCAGGCCGAAGGGCGGCCAGGACCGTGCGGTCGTGGTTGGCCCCCAGCTGGCGCAATTGCTCCGGGCCCACCTGGTGAGCAAGGGGATGCCGGCTTCCGGCACGCCGCTGCTGGCCAGCCCGACCGGCAAGGGCTTCCGCTGGAACAACTACCTGGTCCGCACCCTGCGCCCTGTCATCTGTTCTACTGCGGTGCGTTGGGCGGTGGGGGAGCGCAAGCGGCTGATGGCCGACGGGCTGAGCCGGGCCGAGGCGACGGTTGAGGCGACGGCTGGGGCGCGGAAGCTCAAGGGTTTGACGCCCCATCACC
>JALZAH010000138.1 GCA_030948425.1 Actinomycetota bacterium | reverse complement strand
GGCGGACGCCGGTCCACCACCGGCCTAGATGATCGTCACCGTGTGGCCCGCCCTGGCCCGGCGACGGGTTGGACTGGCGCACTAGGGATCGATTCAGGGTCTTCCCTGAGGTGGCATATCTGATGACTGGCTAACGTGAGGTCATGCCTGGCGACTCCTGCGCACCCCTCGTGTTGCAGCGTGCGGAGGATGCATTGCGGTCGGAGTGGTCCCGGTTTGTTGAGCTGCCCCGCCCTGACCGGCGCTTGACGGGAGAAGTCACCCAAGATCAAGGAGCTGTTGATGATCGAAACTGACGAGCTGACCAAAAGGTACGGCGAGACGCTGGCTGTGGATCGGCTCACTTTCCGTGCCGTGCCCGGTCGGGTGACCGGGTTTCTTGGACCTAACGGGGCGGGTAAGTCAACGACGATGCGGATGATCCTTGGCTTGGACGCGCCGTCGAGCGGGTCGGTGCTGGTCAATGGCAGGGCGTACCGGCAACACCGGTACCCGCTGGATGAGGTCGGCGCGTTGTTGGAGGCCAAGGCCATTCACCCTGGGCGCAGCTCCTATAACCATCTGCTCGCGGTGGCGCAGTCGAACGGGTTCGGTCCTCGGCGGGTGCGGCAGGTGTTGGAGCTTGTCGGTTTGGAGACGGTCGCCGGCAAGCGTGCGGGTCAGTACTCGCTGGGAATGGGTCAGCGGTTGGGTATCGCGACCGCCCTGCTCGGCGACCCGGGCGTGCTGCTGCTCGACGAACCAGTCAACGGCTTGGACCCGGAGGGGATCATCTGGGTCCGCAACCTGCTCAAGGCGCTGGCTGCGGAAGGCCGGACCGTGTTTGTCTCCTCACATCTGATGGCGGAGATGGCGTTGACCGCTGACCATTTGGTGGTTATCGGACGGGGCCACCTGATCGCCGACACCACGGTCGCTGACTTCGTCGCCGGCGCATCCGGTGGGCGGGTACGCGTCTCCTCCCCGGACGCGGGCCGCCTGCAAGTGCTGGTCGCCGAGCGGGCCGGTGAGGTCAGTCCGGTCGAGCCGGGCGCCGGCGGGCAGGCACCGACCTTCACGGTCACCGGTCTGCCGCGCTCCGCCATCGGGGAGCTGGCCCTGCAGCACAACATCGCGGTCTACGAGCTGACCGACCAGGCTGCGTCCCTGGAACAGGCATTCATGGAGCTGACCGCCGGCGACGTGGAGTTCCGCGCGGAGACCGCGACACCGTCCACCGACCACCAGGCCGCGCCGGTCGCAGCCAGCATGAAGGGCTGAGCCTGATGAGCAGCATCGCACCCGCCTTCGTCTCCACGGTGCAACCCGACCACCGTCCCGGCATCGCGGCAGTGGCCCGCTCGGAGTGGACCAAGATCCGCTCTCTGCGCTCCACATTTTGGACCCTGTTCGTGACCGCCGGTCTGACCATCGGCCTGGGCGCGCTGTTCGCCCTAGGCCGCACCTCGGGTCGAGACCCGATCCCGCCAAACTTCAACGCCGCCGGGTTCCCGCTCAATGCGATGTTCCTCAGCCAACTCGCCATCGGGGTGCTCGGGGTGCTGGTCGTCACCGCCGAATACACCTCGGGGATGATCCGCACCACCTTCACCGCGGTCCCCCAACGCGGCCTGGTGCTGGCTGTCAAGGCGAGCGTCTTCGCTCTCGTCACGGTCGCTGTGGCTACGGTGACCACCTTCGTGACGTTCTTCATCTCCCAAGCCATCCTCAACCGGGACACTCGCCATCTTGGGGTATCTCTCACCAGCCCGAACGCGCTGCGCATCGTTGTCGGGGCCGCGCTCTACCTCACCCTATGCGGGTTGCTCGGGGTAGCCCTAGGGGCACTACTGCGCAGCACCCCCGCCGCCATCACCACCCTGGCAGGGCTGCTGTTCATCCTGCCGATCCTCATGAACTTCCTGCCCACTTCCTGGCACCGCGACGACATCGCCCGCTGGCTACCCTCCAACGCAGGATTCCAGATCATCGAAAACACGCCGCAACCCCTACAGTTCACCCCGTGGGTCGGACTAGCCGTCCTCGCCGGATGGGTCGCCGTGGCCATGGCAGCCGCGCTGGTCCTACTTCATCGGCGCGACGTCTAGCGACCCTCGTTGCGGGCGACAGCCCCGGTCAATCTCGCCCGAGGAAGAGCAGCAAGCGGTTCCCTGCATCGTCGGTAACCCACGACTCTTCACACGCGACCGGGCTCTTCGCCCGCGGCTCCAATGGCCCCAGCGTGCCGCCGCCCGACAAGATGACGGGATCCGACACGCGTCCACAATAAGGCCAGCCGGTTATCGGGAGCCCTAGAGCGCCACCCGGATGTCGTGACCTGATACTTGATCATGGATGGTGGGCGCGCCGGCGGAGGGCCGGGCTGGATGCTGGATGAGGTCGCATCGGCCGGCCGGGAGAATCTCGAGGTCGAGCACGTGGCCCGCTATGACGGCAAGGAGGACGCCGGAGCAGCCGCCGAGGTCGAGTTCCTTGCTGTCCACGGCTTGACCGCCGACTCGGTGGTGGTGGACATCGGGCCCGGCACCGGCCAGTTCGTCCTAGCCGCGGCGGCGCGCTGCCGGCGGGTCATCGCCGTGGACGTCTCCCCGCCCATGCTGGCCCGGCTCGCGGCCAACACGGCTGTTGCTGGCTTGGACAACGTCGAGATCGTCCAGGCCGGCTTCCTGACCTACCAGCACCAGGGACCGCCGGTGGATCTCGTCTACTCCCGCTACGCCCTTCACCATCTGCCCGACGCCTGGAAGGCGATCGCTCTCACCCGGATCCACGCCCTGCTACGGCCCGGCGGGGTGTTCCGGCTCTGGGACGTCGTCTACAGCTTCACCCCCCAGGACGCCGAAGCCGGTTTCGAGACTTGGTGCGCCACCGCACCCGGCAAGACCATCACCGACCCCCACGCCTGGAGCCGGGCCGAGTACGAGGAGCACATCCGAGATGAGCATTCGACGTTCACCTGGCTGCTCGAGCCGATGGCCGAGCGGGCCGGTTTCATCATCGAGACGGCCGATCACTCCGCCGACGGCATGTTCGCCCAGTACCTCCTACGCGCCAGCCACAACTAGGTGCTCCTGCGACGCCGCGGCCCCAATCCCGCAGTGAGGCAGATGCCGAAC
>JALZAH010000128.1 GCA_030948425.1 Actinomycetota bacterium | reverse complement strand
GTCATGGACGTCGCCCTTGACAGTGGCCAGCACGATGCGGCCCTTGCCGCCGTCGTCGTTCTTCTCCATGTGGGGCTCGAGGTGAGCCACCGCCGTCTTCATGGTCTCGGCCGACTGGAGCACGAACGGCAACTGCATCTGACCGGATCCGAACAGCTCACCGACCGTCTTCATCCCCGACAGCAGAGGACCGTTGACGATGTCGAGGGCCACCCAGCCGTCGCTCAGGGCGGCCTCCAGATCGGCCGTCAACCCGTCGCGCTCACCATCGACGATCCGCTGCTCGAGCAGGTGGTCGATGGTCCAGTCGCTGCGGTCCTCGGTGGCGGTGGCGGACGAGGACACCCCCTCGAACATGGTCAGCAGCTCTGACAGGGGGTCGTATCGACGGGACGCGTGGCGACGGTCGTAGATGACGTCGAGGCACACCTCGACGGCCTTGGGATCGATGCGGTTGAGAGGAAGGATGCGGGCCGCATGGACGATTGCTGCATCCAGGCCCGCCTCCTGGCACTCGTGGAGGTAGACCGAGTTGAGCGCGTGGCGGGCGGCGGGGGCCAGACCGAAGCTGATGTTGGACAGCCCGAGGATGGTTGACGAGCCGGGGATGCCGGCCTTGATGGCCTTGATGCCCTCCAGGGTCTCGATGCCATCCCGACGGGATTCCTCCATGCCGGTGCCCAAGGTGAGTGCCAAGGGGTCGAAGAGCAGATCCTCGGCCGCCAACCCGTAGCGGTTGATGGCCAGATCGGCGATCGCTCTGGCTGCCTCCAGCTTGCGCGCCGCGGTTCGGGCCTGGCCCTGCTCGTCGATGCAGGTGCACACCACAGCGGCGCCGTGCTCCCGGGCGAGGGAGAAGAAGCGGTCGAGGCGAGTACCGGGGCTGTCGCCGTCCTCCAGGTTGACCGAGTTGAGGATGGCCCGCCCGGCGATGTGCTCCAGCCCGGCGGTGATGACCTCAGGCTCTGTGGAGTCGAGCATGATGGGCAGGGTGGCCTGGGTGGCGAAGCGACTGGCCACCTCGTTCATGTCGGCGACACCGTCCTCGCCGGTGTAGTCGACACAGACGTCGAGGACATGGGCGCCGCCCTTGACGGCATCTTTGGCCATGGCCACGCACGAGTCCCAGTCGTCGGCCAACATGGCATCCCGGAACTTCTTCGATCCGTTGGCATTCGTGCGTTCACCGACGACGAGGATCGAGGGAGCCTGATCGAACGGAACGTGGCTGTAGATCGACGCCACTCCTGGCTCCCACTCGGGAGTGCGCACCGCCGGCTTGAGATCCCGGCAGGTCTCCACCACCGCCTGGAGGTGCTCGGGCGTCGTCCCGCAGCAGCCGCCGACGACCGAGATGCCGTACTCGGTGATGAAGCGGGCATGGTGGGCGGCCAGGCTCTCGGGGCTGAGGTCGTAGTGCATCTTGCCGTTGACCACCGAGGGCAGGCCGGCGTTGGGTACGACGGAGATGGGCGTGCGGGCATGAGCCGACAGGTACCGGAGGTGTTCGCTCATCTCTTCGGGGCCGGTGGCGCAGTTGAGCCCGATGACATCGGGACGAACGGCTTCGAGCGACGTCAGGGCCGCACCGATCTCGGTGCCCACCAGCATGCGCCCGGTCGTCTCGATCGTCACCTGGACCTGGATGGGCACGTGACGACCAACGTCGGCCATGGCCCGGCGGCAACCGATCATGGCCGCCTTGGCCTGCAGGAGGTCCTGGACGGTCTCGAGTATGAGGAAATCGACGCCTCCCTCAAGGAGCCCGATCGCCGCCTCCTGGTAGCCGTCGCGCTCGATGGCGAACGTGATCTGGCCGAGAGAGGCGATCTTGGTTCCTGGTCCGAGTGATCCGGCGACGAAGCGGTTGTCATAGCCGGAGGCAACCTGGCGGGCGATGCCAGCCGATGCCCGGGCCAGTTCTCTGGTCCGGTCGGCTATGCCGTACTCAGCGAGCACCCATGGCAGGGACCCGAAGCTGTCCGTTTCCACCACGTCGCAGCCGACCTCGAAAAACGAGCGGTGAAGGTCGGCGATGACTTCCGGTCTGGTCTCGACCAGGATCTCGTTGCAACCTTCGAGTGCAGGACCTCCGAAGTCGTCGGCGCTTAGGTGGCGCAGTTGGACGTTGGTGCCGACCGCACCGTCGATTATGACGACACGCTCGGCCACGGCGTCGAGATAGGCGCTTTGCACCGTAACAGGGTACCGGAGAGTGGCCTGGCGGCCCGCATGGCCAGGTTGGGGGGGCCGATAAGGCACAATGAGAGGAACTCCAACCCCACTGGACCATGACCACCCTGCACTCACGTTGATGACCAGCACGCAGGAGTTCATGGTGTGGCCGGAGGGCTCGAGGCCTCCCCGCTTGGTCCGTCAGGTGGTGGCCAAGACCTGGCATCGGGTCTTCGAGGACCGCATCCTCGGGCTGGCCGCCGAGGCCGGGTTCTGGGCCCTGCTGTCCCTGCCCTCGCTGCTGCTGGCCATCTTCGGGCTGCTCGGCTACTTCAACGGCGTCCTGGGCCACGACAACGTGCTCAAGATCCACGACGACGTGCTCCGGGTAGCGGCCGACGTCGTCACCAAGGGCACCGTCAACAGCACGGTGGCCCCCCTCGTCGACCAGATCCTGGCCCGCGGTCACCTCGAGGTCGTCTCCATCGGCTTCGTCATCTCGTTGTGGTCAGGGTCGACCGTCATGAGTGACTACGTCAACGTGATCACGGTGGCCTACGACATGCGGGGCCTGCGCGGCGCGCTGAGGAGTCGGGTGGTGGCCCTCGGTCTGTATCTGGGAGCGGTGGTCACCGGGTTGGTGCTCCTCCCGGCCCTGGCCCTCGGCCCTGACATCATCATCTCGCTGCTCCCCGGCTCGTTGGAGGGCGATGCCACCGTCATCGTCCATGTCCTCTACTGGCCCGTCGTCGGGCTCGGTTCTGTCGCCGTGCTCGCCACCATGTACATGCTCTGCCTGCCAGTGCGGGTCCGATGGCGCCGGGGGATCCCCGGAGCCCTGGTGGCCATGACCGCCTGGTTGGTGGGCAGCTTCGCGGTGAGGGCCTATCTGGAATCCAGCTTCCGAACGAAGTCGGTCTACGGGTCCCTGGCTGCCCCCATCGCCGCCCTGTTGTTCTTCTATGTGACGGCGCTCGCGGTGCTCATCGGCGCCGAGCTCAACTCGGCAATCGACGCCGTGTGGCCGGTACCGTCCACGGCCTCGGGCCGGGCCCAGTCTGTGCGCAAGGCGCGAGCCCGCAGCGCCGGCGACGGGTCGACAAGACCGATCGGGCTGGGCGACCCGTCCATCGGTGACACCTGGGGTGACCTTCCCGGCGACGCCGGAACGCGGATCGGCTGAGGCCATGATGGCCACCGTCGACCTGGCGCACGACGAGACCGGCTGGGCCATGCGCAAGGTGGCGGGGGTCAGGCCGTATACGTCCGACGATCCCGACACCGCCCGGATCTGGTGGAGCGACACCGGGGTGCACCAGAACCTCACGTTCGGGGTGCAGCCCGACCCGATCTCGGGCATGCACTGCTGGCACCAGGCGGTGCGGGTCACGCCCGCCGGCGACGGGGACGCCCAGGGCGACATCGCCGTCGACACCGAAGCGGCCCGGGACGTCTACCGGCGGTGGATGGCCCAGACCCGGCCGGCCGGTGCCGCGTCCCCGGACGGCACCCGCCGCCCGGCATGGCTGATGCGGCCCCTCAAACCGGCACCGGCCGCCTTCGCCATCCCCTCGGACCGGTCGCGACCGTCTCAGAGTTGAGCTGGTCAGGGCGCCACCCGCTGCCCACGCCTGGTCAGCCCTTGGCCAGTGCGGTCGGGTAGTCGAGGTGATCGGCCTGGTTGGTCAGGTACTTGGCACATGCGTCGGCTTTGATCCGCTTGGGGGTGGGGAGCTGTTCGGCGGTGGCTCGTCGCCGGATGCCGGCGGCGACCCCCCGGGCGTTTCCTTCGAGCACGGCGGTGGCCCTGTCGGCAACCCAGTCTTGGGCGACGGGGTCGCCTTCGGCGAAAAAGCACCACACGGCGCCCCACAAGTACGAGCACGTGGATCAGATCGATCACAATGGTGACATCTGCTCCTCTGGCTTTGGCTTCTGTGTTGATGCGGTCGATCTGGTGGTTGTTGCCGTCGACCAGTGCTACCCAACGGCGGGTATGGCCCGGGTCGCGTCGCTCCGCCTCGTCGAAGACCGTGGCGATCACGGTGGCGGCGTCTTCGACCACGCTGGCGGTCACCCACTTTGCCCGCGCTTTGGGCGCGGGCGGCGGGGATGGACCGTTCTTGGACGCCAAGACGTCGGAGGGGGTGCGGGTGACGGGGGTGAGGTCGTAGACGGCACCGACCTCGGCGAGGCGTTTGCGGTTGCGCTTTTTGCCCTTGGACAGGCGGCACTCGAGCTTGTTGGTCGCCGCGGCCGCTGCTTTCGCGGTGTGCTCGCGCAGGGCGTCGGGTCGCATGACGATGCCCTTGCCGTCGGCAGATAGGACCAGCACATCGTCATCGGGTGCGTCAGCGCGCTGAGCGCGGGTGGCGTAGAAGTCGTCGACGTCGACCGCAGCGGTGGCAGTGAGGGCCTCGACCTGGCGTTTCGCGACACGCTGGCCAGTAGCGCGCTCGACCGCGTCGGCGGCCTCGTCGAACGATCCCCGCGTCGCCTCTGTCGCGGCCAGTCGGCGCAGGCCGTGGCTGTGGCGGCAGACGGGCAGGTTGAGCTCCCCGTCCGCTGGATACAGGTTGGGGTGGCCACGATGGCGGTAGGCGACACGCACCACATCGACGTCGCCGAAGATGGTCACCAACCGCCTCCGATGTCCGGTCTCGAGAGCGCCGTGCGCGACAGAATCGGAGTCGACCACCGCTTCGAGGCGGCGCTCGGTCGCCGTGCGCAGGCTCAGATGGTCCTGGTACATCCGTCGCAGCAGCTCGCGGCCACGAGCATCGAGCTGGTCTTCGAGCTCGCCGTGGCTGAGCGCCGCGGCTTCGGGTCCTTCCATCCAGCCGATCGCATCGGCGAAACACTCCCGCGACGCGTCGAAGGCGCCGGACTGTTGTCCTGGCCCGCTCATCGACCCGTGTCCTTGCCGGCGCGCCTCGCCCGCCGGGAGCGCAGCTCGGAGATGCCCGAGCTTGACGCGGCCTCCAGGTCGGCTCTGGCCGCCTCATAGCGGGCCACCGCCGCGGTCACCTCGGCCACCTCCGCAGCCCTGAGGGTGAGCGTCTTGGTCCGTCCTGCCTCGGTGTAGGTGAGCGCCGGGCTCTCATGGCCGGCGCCCGTCGCGCAGCGACACGACGCCTTGCCGCAACGGCGGCGGAAGGTGGTCAGCGTGCCGCGCAGCACCAATGGTCGGCCTCGGGGTGGGATGCAAGACATCGTAGCTCCTGTCTGTAGCTGTAGCTCACTACAGACAGGTAAGCCATTGGGCGGCGACGAGTGGTGGATCCTGCAGGCCAACGAGGTCTCAGGCCGTCAGCCTCATGCCCGCTGCCCCGTCACTCCACGAGCCGCACCCTATTCATTCATCGGTCAGAAGCTACAGCCGGGAGTCTCGACGCTGCCCGTGTGGGATACGCCCGGGCCAGGATCGGCTATCGGGCCGGTCAGCGCTCCTCGACCAGTGACACAAGAGCTATCAGCTCCCGGCCCAGCCTCGTGGCCGTGTCTGCGGGATCGACGTCGGGTAGGAGCGGCAAGGTCATGACGATGACGCTGCCGCCCCTCGGGCGGGGGATGACCCTGATGTACGCGCCGCCCTCACGGCCCGGAGCGATCTCCCGCCGGTAGTCCACGGTGCCCGCTTCGTGGTTGACAGCAACTCGCAGAGAGAAGTCCCGGCCGTCCTTGGTGGCCCGCCAACCTGAGGCCGTATCGCCCGATATTGAGTCGGCGAAGGCGGGCGCCCACTTGAGAAGGTGGGTCGGGTCAGCAAGCAGACCGACCACGGTGGCGACGGCTGCGTCGCTTTCGATGCTCTGGGTTCGGTTCGCGTGGGACTCGGCGCCTCGGCCATGGCCAACGGTGCTACCACCTTTCGCGACGTCATTCAGCTCCGACCTGCGGGTGCTCACCGCCCGATCGGCTTCCGGACGCGCACCCGGAAGCTTCGGTGAGGCAGGAGTAGACGCGGCTAGCGCTTCGGTTGCCGCCCGGGCGCAGGTGGCCGTGGCCGCTTGGCTAGGTCGGCGGCCACAGCGTTGACGATGGCTGCGGCTTTCGCGTGAGCGTCGGCGGCCATGGCCGGGGTGACTCGGCTGGCGCCGATCCCGCCGTACTCCACCAGGTTGCGGTCGCGTCTCATCTGCTCGAGGTCGTCGGCGTTGACGTGGGGGAGAGCGATGCGGGCGTACTCGACAACGAGCTTGTGGCTGCCCGGCACGTTCTCGGGTCGGTACCCGGCGTCGGCCATGTGGGCGGTGACGGCCTTGCGCACTGCGTCGTAGGAGGCGGTGAGGCTCATCTCCGGGTCGGTATCCTTGAGGTGTCTGCTGACTTCAGGTTGGTCCGGGCCCTGTTGACGACCGGCCCGGCGCCGCCCACGCCCGCGGTCAGGGGCCGCACCTCGCCCTGGGTGGTCTTTTCGGCAAGCCACGTCTTTGGGTTGGGCCGGGTCGGGTCAGGCATGGTCGTCCAGGTCGATGGGCACGCGGGGGTTGGCCTTGATCTCCTCGATCAGCGGGTCGGCCGACTCCCAGTCGTGTGCGGTCAAGGGCAGCGGGTTGATCTCCTTGCCGAGCTGTCGTTCCGCTGCGTGCAGCGCCGAGGCGACGGCACCGTCGGGAATGTGCCCGACCACCACGACGTCGATGTCCTTCGGGGGAGGGCCGGGCTGGCCGCAAAAGCGAGCGGCCCAGGATCCGTAGATCCACGCCTCGGTGATGCCGTGCACCGACTTGAGCGCGGCGGCGAGGAGGGCGGGTACGCCCACGGCATGAGCGAGGATGGTCTGGAGAGCCTCGGCCCACGGCAGAGACCAGTTGGCTGCGACCAACTTGGTTCGGCCGACCATGCGGGAACTGACGATGCCGTGCTCTTCGAGCCGCTCGACCTCCCGGCTGGCCGTTGCGACCGCCACCTTGGACAACGCCGCCAGCTCGGTGACCGACCACTCTGGATGGTCGGGGGTGAACAGCGCACCGAGGAGCCGCATTTGTTGATCGGAACGGAAGATGGGGGCAGCCGCCGGCGCGGACGTTCTCACATGGTCGATCATATCGTGCGCCATAGGAGAACAGGTGGTTCAACGTGCCGTGTATCGCCAGCGCCACCGGACGGGCGTCCTTCAAGGATCCCCTTGTGCGACTGGGGGACTGTCGAGTCGGGACCGATGATGAGCACTCATTCGGTCTCGTCGTCGGTGGGCAGTTCGGAGACGTGCAGGCGGTGGGCGATGGCATGGCGCACGATGACGCCTACGACGAAGGAACCCATAGAGGTCAGGTCTGCGGTCCGAGGGGAGGGAGGGTTGGCCCGGG
>JALZAH010000024.1 GCA_030948425.1 Actinomycetota bacterium | reverse complement strand
AGTGGGCGGATCGATCAGGCAAAGGCTGGGTACGAGAGATTCAACCTGATGGCTACGTTCGCGTACGATCGGGTCAAGATCGTCGCAGAGGACTGAGCCGGCGGTGGCCTCGCGGGGCCTGTGACCCCGCCGAATGACGGGCGGTGCAGAAGAGGATCAGGTCGCTTTCGGTCAGCTCCGCCGGATGGCTACGACCCGTGAACACGAACAGTCGGCGCAGCGTGCTTCGGTAGTCGAGCGCCGTCTTCGGGTTGGGGTAGCGCTGGCAGAATTGTTCGATCAGGTCGCCCGGGTCTCCCGCCGCAGGCCGGAGGCGGACTACCTCAGCGGTGGGAAGGCTGCCGCTTCTCCTTGATCTTGGCAGCCTTACCGGTTCGCTCCCGCAGGTAGTACAGCTTGGCCCGGCGAACGTCACCCTTGACCGCGACCTCTATCTTCTGGATCACCGGCGTGTGGACCGGGAATGTCCGCTCCACGCCGACGCCAAAGCTGATCTTGCGCACCGTGAAGGTCTCGCGGACACCGGAGCCCTGACGGCGGATGACGGCCCCCTGGAAGACCTGGACCCGCTGCCGGGTTCCCTCCACCACCCGGACGTGGACCTTGAGGGTGTCACCGGGCACGAAGTCGGGGACGTCGGTCCTCAGGTGCTCGCGGTCGATGAGGTCGGTCGGGTTCATGGCGCGTCGGCTCCAACGGTGTGACGGGGGACGACTGATGGTAGTGGATCGCACGCGCAGGCCTCCATCGCCCAGATCCCGGTCATTCAGGTCGGTGGCAACTCGGCAAGCACGGCCTCATCTTCGGCGCTGAGGCCGCCCCGGAGTTCGATGAGATCGGGCCGGCGTCGCCGGGTTCGCTCCAGAGCCTGACGCCGACGCCAGCGGGCCACGGCCTGGTGGTCGCCCGAGCGGAGGATCTCGGGCACCGCCCACGCCCGGAAGGTGGCGGGTTGGGTGTAGTGAGGATGCTCCAGCAGCCCGTCCTCGAAGCTCTCCTCGACGGCCGAGGTGGCGTTGCCCATGACCCCCGGAACCAAGCGGGCAACCGCCTCGATGACGGCCAGGGCCGCCACCTCGCCGCCGTTGAGCACGAAGTCTCCGATTGACAGCTCGGCGTCCACCAGATGGTCGGCGATGCGCTGGTCGACTCCCTCATAGCGTCCGCAGAGCAGGGAGAAGCCTTCGGTGGCGGCCAACCCGACGGCCACCTCCTGGTCGAATCGACGCCCCGCAGGACCAAGCAGGAACAGAGGCCGGGGGGGATCGACGGCCTCGACGGCATGGAAGACCGGCCGGGGGGCCAGCACCATGCCGGGGCCTCCCCCGAAGGGGCGATCGTCCACCGAACGGTGGGGGTTGTCGGCGCCGGCTCGCAGGTCGTGGGTGCGCAGGTCGAGCAATCCTGAGCGACGGGCCTTGCCGATCAGGCTTGCGTCGAGCCAGGGCTCGACCAGCCCGGTGAAGATGGTAAAGACATCGATGCGCATCCCGGCTACAGGTCCAGGAGACCGGCGGGGATGTCCACCATCACCTGACCGTTCTCCGACGCAACGACGAAGCGGAGTGGGATGAGACCACCTCCATCGAGGACGAGCAGATCGCTGGCCGGGTTCTCCTGCACCCCGGTCACCCGCCCCAGCTTGACGCCGTCGCTGTCGACGACGTCGGAGTCGATGAGCTCGTGGACCCACAGCGCCTCGACGTCTGCGAGCGGTTCGGCTCGGAGAACATCCCCGCGCAACGCCTCGGCCGCCGTGCGGGTGGTGATCCCAGCGAAGGCCACGATCCAACGGGCCCGCTTGCTCGATCCGGTGGTGACGCTCGATCGCAGCACCTCAAGGGTCCCGGACGGTCCGGCCAGGATCGATCCGGGAGCGAGCCGCTCGTCGCGGTTGGTCACCAGCTCGACGATCACCTGGCCACCGAGCCCGTGGGCCTTGACGACCCGACCGACCTCGAGGAGCACCGGTTCCTGGCGGCGCGAAGCCGTCAGTCGACGATGTCGACGATGACGTCGACACCGTCACGGGCCCCGGCAGCCCGCACCACACCCCTGATGGCCTGGGCCACCCGACCGCGACGTCCGATCACCTTGCCCATGTCGTCACCACTCACCCGCAGCGACAGCTTAATGCCACCGTGGCGGGCCTCGCTCGTCTCGATGGACACACCGTCAGGATCGTCCACGATGTGGCGGGCCAAATACCCGAGTACCGCCCCGGCCCGGCCGGCGTCGGGTCCCCAGGCCAGGTCGGTGTCTGGCCCGTCTGCGTCAACAGCGTCGACGGCCTGGGCTTCCCCGGATCCCTCAGCGTCGCTCACGATTCGCTGGACGGTGCGGCGGCCAGCGCGGCCGCCTCGGTCTCGGCCTGGCGGAGGAGCCGAGCCACGGTTTCGGTAGGTTGGGCACCCTTGCTCAGCCAGTCGTCCACCCGCTTGCGGTTGATGACCACGCGACTTGGCTCCTGACGCGGCTCGTAGGTACCGAGGATCTCGATGAACCGGCCGTCCCGGGGGGAACGGGCGTCGGCGGCAACGAGGCGGTAGACCGGCTGCTTCTTCTTGCCGAACCGCATGAGACGGAGTTTGACGGCCATTGTTTGGTGAGCTCTGCTTTCTGTTGAGGTCATGCCGAGAGGCTGCCGGTCGGCCCGGCGGTCACCTACCGACGCTTCTTCTTCTTCGCTGATTTCTTAGATTTCTTGTTGCTTGCTCGGGCCATGCGCCCACCGACGCCGGGAAGGCCCGACGCCTGCCTCATGTAGCTCTGCATCTGTTTGAACCGGTCGAGCAGCCCGTTCACATCGGTGGCGGTCGTCCCGCTGCCTTTGGCGATGCGCAGTCGCCGAGACCCGTTGATCACGCTCGGGTTCTGCCGCTCCTCCGGTGTCATCGAGTGGATGATCGCCTCGATCGGCCCGACCATGGAGTCGACATCGGCGTTGCGAACCTCTTTGGGGATCCCGGGAAGCATACCGACCAAACCGGAGAGCGGCCCCATCTTCTTGATCTGCTGCATCTGGTCGAGAAAGTCCTCCAGCGTGAAGCGACCCTCCTGCAGCCGGGACATGGTCGCCTCGGCCTCTTCTTGGTTGACGTGCTCCTCGGCCTTCTCGATAAACGTGAGGACGTCACCCATACCGAGGATCCGGTCGGCCATGCGGTCGGGGTGAAACAGTTCGAAATCGCCCTGCTTCTCGCCTGTGGAGGCGAAGACAATCGGCCGGCCAACCACCTCCTTGACCGACAGGGCGGCGCCACCACGGGCGTCACCGTCGATCTTGGTGAGGATGACCCCATCCAGCTCGAGGCTGTGGTGGAACGCCTCGGCGGTAGCAACGGCGTCCTGACCGGTCATGGCATCGATGACGAGGAAGGTGTAGTGCGGCTCCACCGTCGACGAGATCCGTCGTACCTCGTCCATCAGTTCAGCGTCGATGGACAACCGGCCGGCGGTGTCGACGATGAGCACGTCGCGTCCGAGGCGGATGGCCTCCTCCAGCCCTTTCTTGGCCACCGTGACCGGTTCCGACGCCTCGGAGAAGACCGGGACGCCAGCCTGGCCGCCCAGGATGCGCAACTGCTCGACGGCGGCCGGACGCTGCAGGTCGGCGCCGACCAACATCGGGTTGCGGCCCTGGGTGCGCTTGAACCAGGCGGCCAAGGATCCTGCTGCTGTCGTCTTTCCTGACCCCTGCAGCCCGGCGAGCAGAACGACGGTGGGGGGCCGTGATGCGTAGGTGACCTTGAGGGTCTCGCCACCGAGGATCTGGCGGAGCTCGTCGTGGACGACCTTGACCACCTGCTGGCCGGGGGTGAGGCTCTGAGACAGATCCATGCCTACGAGTTGTTGGCGAACCCGTCCGATGAAGTCCCGGACGACGCGGAGATTGACGTCGGCCTGAAGAAGGGCCAAGCGGATCTCACGCATCGCTTCATCGACATCGGCGTCACTCAGCCGACCGCGACCGCGCAGGCGTGTGAAGATTCCGTCAAAGCGGTCGGAAAGAGACTCGAACATAAGCTCCACCAGGGTAGACGACTACCGGGGCCGGTCGGCTCCGGTAGCCCTCAGGGCCGCGCCCGTGCCGGGCGCAGCTCGGCTAGGTCTGTGCCGGCGTCCCCGGTTTGTTGTGGTGCTCGATTGTTCCTCGCGGGCGCTTAGGCTCGCTAGCCCATGCTCACGTTGATCATCGTGTTGGCCGCCGTCGTCGTTGTGGTGGTGGCATCGACCACCACCTTCGTCGTGACCCGGCGGCGGCACCGGGGCGAGCTGGAGCCGTCCGAGACGGCAGAGGCTCCTCCCGCTCGCCCACCCGCCGCCGCTCCGCCGACGACCGATGCTCAGCCGGGTGCGCCCCCCGTCGACGACACCGCCGCCCCCACGGACTCGCCACCTCCGGTGGCGGCGACGCCAGACGCCGCTCCTTCCGAGGCCGCTTTCCCCGAGGCGGGCCCCGAAGTCGAGCTCATCCCTGTGGTACCCGAGGTTGTCGAACGACCCCGGCTCCGTGACCGTCTCGGCAAGGCCCGTAGCCTGTTCGCCGGTTACCTGGGTTCAGTCCGGTCCCGGGACAAGGTCGACGATACGACCTGGGAAGAGCTCGAGGAGGCTCTCATCCTGGCCGACGTCGGCGTCGAGCTCACCACCGCGATCCTGGACGAGCTGCGAGCACGTCACAAGAGGGAGAACCTCAACACACCCGACGCCCTGGTTGACGCGCTCCGTGAGGATCTGGTTGCCCACCTCAACGGTGAACGTCAGCTCCACCGCCAGCCGGGGGGCACGAACGTCTGGCTCTTCGTCGGAGTCAATGGAGTCGGCAAGACGACCACCATCGGCAAGGTGGCCATGGCTGAATCCTCCGTCGGTACGTCGGTGATCCTGGCCGCAGGCGACACCTTTCGGGCCGCCGCCGCCGACCAGCTGTCACTGTGGGGCGAACGGGTTGGTGCCGAGGTGATCCGGGGCAATGAGGGAGGTGATCCGGGCGCCGTGGTCTTCGATGCCGTCCAGCACGCCGCGGCCCGTCACGCCGACCTGGTGCTGGCCGACACCGCCGGGCGCCTGCACACCAAGGTCAACTTGATGGAGGAGTTGCGCAAGGTACGACGGGTGGCCTCCCGACCGCCTGGCCTGGTCAGCGAGGTGTTGTTGGTCATCGACGCCACCACCGGCCAGAACGGTGTGATCTTGTCCAAGAAGTTTGCCGAGGCGGTTGAGGTGACAGGCGTCGTGCTGACCAAGCTGGACGGCACGGCCAAGGGCGGCATCGCCCTGGCCATCGAGGCCGAGTTGGGCATCCCCGTGAAGTTGGTGGGAGTCGGTGAGGGAGTCGGTGACCTGATCGCCTTCGATCCCGACGAGTTCGTCGGGGCCCTGCTCGGCGACGCCTGAGCATCCTCAGCGCGTGACCGTCGTGGTTACCTGTTCGCTGACCACCCGGGAGGAACCACCGGGGGCCATGGTCACGCCGTAGAGGCAATCAGCGGCTTCCATCGTCCGCTTCTGATGGCTGACGATGACCAGCTGGGCCTCCTCCCGGAACTCGGCGATGAGGCTCAAGAAGCGGTGCAGGTTGACGTCATCGAGAGCCGCCTCCACCTCGTCCAACAGGTAAAAGGGGGACGGACGACTGCGAAAGACGGCGAAGAGAAACGCCATCGCTGTCAGGCTTCGCTCACCGCCGGAGAGCAGCGACAGGCGCCTGACGTTCTTGCCCGAGGGCCGGGCTTCGACGTCGATGCCCGTCTCCAGCGGGTGACCGGGCTCGGTCAGGCGCAGGCGCCCATGGCCACCGGGGAACAAGGTGGCGAACAGCTTCTCGAAGTTGACGGCGACGTCGCTGTATGCCGCCCGGAAGACCTCGACGATCTCGGTGTCGACGGCGCGAATGATCTTGGACAGGTCGCGACGCGCCGAGCGAACATCCTCCAGCTGGGCGCCCAGGAACTCGTGTCGCTCCTGGAGGGCGACGTGCTCCTCGAGGGCCAGCGGGTTGACCGGACCCATGAGGCGCAACTCCCGCTCCAGCTCCGTCCGCCGACTGGCCGCCGATGTTCCTGCCGGCAGGGGCGGGCAGGGAGCTTCGCGGGTGGCGTCCACCTCGATGGCGAGGTCACGGCGGACGACCTCGACGAGGGCCTCCAGGCGCATCTTGGCATCAATTTGGTCGAGGTCGATCCGTCCTGTCCGTTCCCTCATCTCGCTCAGCTGGCGCTCGGCGCCGGACCGACGGCGTCGCAGGTTCTCCAGTCGCTCGCTCATCGAGCGACTGGACTCAGCTTCGTGGCGCCGAGCAAGCCGCAGCTCATCGACGGCGACGGCCAGGGTACGCTCCCCGTCGTTGACCATCTTGGTCAGCCGCCCGATGTGGGCCCGGCCTGTCTCCAACTGCTGACGCCTGGTTGCCGCCGTCTGGCGCTCCACCACGTTGCGTCGCAGACGCTGCTCCACCTCGTCGAGACGGGCGGTGATCAGCTTGCGACGCTCCTCTACCCCGGCGACGCGGACCTCGAAGTCTCGTCGCAGGGCGGCGACTGCCGCAGCCCGGTCGGCGAGGCGCCCCCGGGCGGTTCGCTCGGCCTCGGCGTCGGCGCGACTTGTGGCCTCGAGGCCGGGGAGGACCTCTTCCAACTCGGCAACACGAGCGATCTCCCGGGCCAGGCGAGCCTCGGTCTCGTCTCCAGGACCGGAGGCGGTGGCAGCCTCGGACTCGGCCGCCGTGAGCTCTGCCTCCGCTCTGGTGAGAGCGGTCGCCACCGATCGGGAATGATCGGCGTTGGCGTCGGCCGCCCGCCGACTGTCATCGGCCTGCCGACGGGCGGCCTCGACCGCCGCCTTGGCGCTGACCAACTTGTTGCCGTCCCCGGCGGCGACCGCGGCCGCCGCTGCGGCCGCCGTGGTCGCCTCCTCGAGCCCCGCTCCCGTCGCTCCCGTCGCCGAGGCCCCGACCCGCCACAGGCCCTGAGAGAAGCGATCTCCGTCCCCGCTGACGACCACCAGGTCGGGACGGGCGGTGGCCAGCTCGACAGCGACCTGCCACCCGCCATCGGTGACCACGCTGCGGGCCAGGATGATGTCGAGCAAACCGCTGACACCAGGCATGCGAGCCCGAACCCGACCCCGGAGTGGGGTGGCTCCGGCCACCTCCAGCTCGGCCGGCTCCACCAGCCCCGTCGGGAGACCGAGCGCCACCACGGCCCCCCCAGCGCCGTTGCTCCGAAGGTGTTCGAGGCTGCGGCGGGCCACGTCGACGTCGTCGACCACCACGGCCCCCAGCACCTCTCCGGCGGCGGCCTCAAAGGCCTTCTCGTAGCCGGCATCGACGTCCACCAGCTCGAGGAGGGTACCGACGACCCCCGCCACCCCGGCCAGTCGCTCAGCACCGGCGCGAGCACGAGCATCGTCGAGCGCTTGGGCGAGGGCCTCGGCGCGAGCCGACCACCGATGGGCGTCGGCATCGGCGCGGCGCGCTGACTCCTCGGCATCGGCCAGGGCCGCCTCGGTCATCTCCAGACGCTGCCGCGCCGCCGCTGCTGTCACCCTAAGCTGCGCTTCGTCGGCCACTGCCGCAGCCAGGGCTCGGCCCAGGCGCTCGACCTCGTCGCTGAGGTGGACGACCCGTTGGGCGGTGGCGCCGATTCGCTCCTCGATGCGGCGGGCCTCGGCCCGGGACCGCTCAGCCGCCGTACGGAGGGCGCTCAGCTCGGCGCGAACCTCAGCCGCAGGATCCGGGGGCCGGGGGGTGTCCCGGTCCCAGCAGCGCTCCACCTCGGCCCGCTCGACGGTCAGGGTCGTCTCGGCGTGGCCCACCTCGGTCTCCGCCGGCACCAAGGCGGCAGCTTCGCGCTCGGCGCTATCCAGCTGAGAACGGAGAGTTGCCGATTCGGCTTCCAGGCTGGCGACCACGCCCGTGTCGGCCGCCGCCGCCAGATCGCGTCCCACCGACCGGTCCCGCTCGGCCAGGACGGCCAGCAGACCCTGGGCCTTGGCCCGCAGGCTCTCCGCCCTGGACAGCGACTCGGCCAGATCGGCGCTTCGTTGAGCATCGGCGGTGGCGCTGAGCTCGACCTCGGCGGCGGTGACGCCGCCGTCCAGCTCCCTCAGGGCGTGGCGAAGCTCGGCCTCGGCCCGACCAAGCTCGGAGCGACCTCTGACCGCTGCGGCCAGGCGGTTTTCGATGGTGGCCAGCTCCCGGCCGGCCAGATGGCGACGAAGAGCTTCGAGCTCGCCAACCAGATCGCCGTGCCGGCGGGCTGCCTCGGCCTGCTTCTCGAGGGGGCGGAGCTGGCGGCGCACCTCTCTCAGCAGATCCTGGAGACGGACCAGGCTGGCCTCGGTCGACTCCAGGCGGCGTTCGGCCTTCTCCTTGCGCCGCCGAAACTTCAAGATGCCGGCCGCCTCCTCGATCACCAGCCGGCGGTCCTCCGCCCGGGAGCTGAGGACGGCATCGAGGTTGCCCTGGGACACGATGACATGCTGCTGACGGCCCACACCGGTATCGGAGAGCAGCTCGACCACGTCGAGAAGACGGCAGGGCACCCGATTGATGGCGTAGTCGGACTCTCCGGTGCGGAACAGGGTCCGGCTGATGGTCACCTCGGAGAACTCGATCGGCAACAGGCCGGCGGAGTTGTCGATAGTGAGCTCCACCTCCGCTCGGCCCAGCGCCGGCCGTTTCGCAGTTCCGGCGAAGATGACGTCCTCCATCTTCGAGGACCGAACCGTTTTGGGGCTCTGCGCGCCGAGCACCCAGGCCACGGCGTCCACCACGTTGGACTTGCCGCTACCGTTCGGCCCGACCACCACAGTCACCCCGGGCTCGAACTCCAAGGTGGTGGTCTCAGAGAAGGACTTGAAGCCCTTGAGCGTCAGTGACTTCAGGAACACGTCAACCCCAACCTAGTCCGATGACGCCCGAGCGCCTGATGCCTGGCCCTTCCGCCCCCAGAGGCGCGAGGTCGACGATAGGCGCCGCCCGGTCAGACCTGGCAGCTTGGACAGGAAAAGCCGCTACGACCGGCCGCCTTGACCCGGATGATCGGGGTGTGACACCGACGGCAGGGCAGACCTTCACGCCCGTAGGCCTGGTGGAAGGCCTGGTAGCCGCCCATCAGGCCCGAGAGGTCCCGGTACTGGGCGTCGGCCAACGACGATCCCCGGTGGTCGATGGCCAGGCCCAGCGTGGATCGTCGAGTGCGCCACAGCCGGCGCACCTCGTCCCCGCTCAGGTCGCATGCCCGCCGGTCGGCGCGCAACCGTGACGCCCACAGGATCTCGTCGGCATAGAGGTTGCCGATCCCGGCCACGAAGCGCTGGTCCATGAGCAGCGGCTTCAGCCGGGTGCGACGCCCAGCGAAGAGGGTGGCGGCCTGAGGCCAGGTCAAGCGGTTGTCCAGGGCGTCGACGCCCAAGTGAGCCAGTTCACTGACGTCACCGGTGATCGGATCGGTGGCGGTCACGAAGAGCTCCCCGAAGGTGCGGGGGTCAACGAATCGAAGCTGCCCGCTACCCTCCCACTGCATGATCACGTGGCTGTGAGGCGCCAGCGGGACGTCGGGGGCACTTCGACACAGCTGGCCGCTCATACCCAGGTGCATGACCAGAGCGTCGCCGCCGTCGAGGTCGGCGACGAGGTACTTACCCCGGCGACGGACAGCGACCAGTCGGCGGCCGGTGAGCCGAGCGATGAGCTCCGGCGCCGGGCTGTGACGACGGAGACGGTGAACCCCCCCAGCGGTGACGCAGTCGATCCGCTGGCCGACGAAGTCCCGTTCCAGGTCCCGTCGCACCGTCTCGACCTCTGGTAGCTCCGGCATGACCGAGACTCCGAAGCCCTCGCTCAGGCCGGACCGCGGTCGGATTCCGACGCACTCGGCGCCGGAGCGCCACCGGCTAGATCGTCGCCGTGGAGCTCGCCGCCGGCGTGGACCCCGTCGACGGTGGACTCGTCGACCAGCTCCACCCACGCAGCCCGGGCGGCCGCCTGTTCGGCCTGCTTCTTGGAGCGACCATGACCCTGGCCACAAAGCCGGCGGGCCACGTGGACCACGGCGTCGAAGGTCTTGGCGTGGTCGGGACCGACGTCGCCAACCGTGTAGACGGGAAGGGTGTCGAACCGCTGGGCGCAGAGCTCCTGCAACCGCGTCTTGTAGTCCTGTCCGCCGGGGCCGACGGCAGCCTCGGCGATGCGCTCGCCGAGCAGGCTCATGACCAGAGCCTCCGCCGCTGGCCACCCTTGATCGATGTAGACCGCACCTATGACTGCCTCGGTGGCATCGGCCAGGATGGACGGCTTCTCCCTTCCCCCCGAGGCGTCCTCTCCCCTGCCCAGGAGCAGCGCTTCACCGAAGTGCAGCTCGAGGGCCACGTCGGCCAGCGCGGAGGAGTTGACGACCGAGGCCCGCACCTTGGCCAGCTCACCTTCCGGCAGCTCAGGGTAGGTCCGGAAGAGGAACTGGGTGACGACCAAGCCGAGCACGGAATCACCGAGAAACTCGAGGCGCTCGTTGGACTGCATCCCTGGATGTTCGGCGCACCAGGACCGATGGGCCAGGGACTGCACAGCGAGAGCCTCGCTCCCTATGCCCCACCCCAGTCGATCGGCCAGCTCACCGATACGACCTCTGACGTCAGCTGACAACTGCAGGATCGACCTCCTCAGGCGACGTTCAGCTTGGCAACGACGTAATCCACGGCATCTCGTACCGTCTTGAGGTCTTCGAGATCCTCGTCGTCGATGCGGAAGCCGACGCTTCGCTCACCGAGTTCCTCCTCCAGGGCCTCGACCAGCTCGATGAGAGCAAGCGAATCAGCACCAAGGTCGTCGCCGAACGAAGCCCCCTCGGTGATCGAGTCAGGACTCACCTCCAAGATGTCACCCAGGCAGCCCTTGACCAACTCAAGTACGGCTCGGCGATCAAGGGGGGAACGTTCGACGTGGGTCTCGGCGGGCACTCGTCTCTCCTGACTGGTCTGCTGACCAGGAAATCTACCCCGATCGATGAGATTTTGCCCCTCGTAACCCCAGCAGGCGCCCGCCACCGGGCGGGCAGTTCAGGCGGGGAGCGGTCTGACGGCCGCCTGGACCTGGGCCACCAGGCCGTCATCTGTGGCTGCCCTGGCCACCTTCACGGCATTGACCACGGCTGCCGCCGACGACGAGCCGTGGCTGATGATGCACACCCCGTCCACCCCGAGGAGGACCGCCCCCCCCTGGGTGTCAGGATCCAGCTCGACGGCCAGGGGGGCCAGAGCGGGCATGAGCGCTCCGGCTGCCGCCCTGGTCTCCTCGCTGGAGTCGAGGGCGGCGATCACCGCGTTCATGGCAAAGCGCAACGAACCCTCGAGGGTCTTGAGCACGACATTGCCGGTGAAGCCGTCGGTCACCACCACATCGACATCCACGGTCATGATGTCGCGGCCTTCCACGTTGCCCACGAAGTGGACGGCCTCCCCAGCGGCCCCTCCCGCCAGCAGACCATGAGCCTCTTTGACGAGGGAGTTGCCCTTCGTCTCCTCCTCGCCGATCGACAGGAGCCCGACCCGGGGTCGGGCGATGCCGTAACGCTGGTGTGCGAACGCGGAGCCCATCTGAGCAAACTGCACCAGCCACGAAGCTGTGCACTCGGCGTTGGCTCCGGCGTCGAGCACGACCGTCGGCGTGCTTCCCGGTACCGGGATGGGGGTGGCGATGGCCGGGCGGGCCACTCCCTTCAGGCGCCCCATGCGAAACAACGCCGATGCCATCGTCGCTCCCGTGTTGCCGGCGGAGATCATCGCTGACGCCCGACCGTCCCGCACCGCCTCGGCGGCGCGAACGAGGGAGGAGTCCTTCTTGGTTCGGACCCCGCGAGCAGGATCGTCATGCATGCCGATCACCTCTCGGGCCACGATCACCTCGAGGCCACAAGTGTCGAACGTCTCGGGATCACCGACCAGGACAACGTTCAGGCCCTGCCGGGCCGCTTGAACAGCCCCGGCCACGATCTCATCGGGCGCCCGATCGCCCCCCATGGCGTCGACGGCCACGGGGACGTCGGTTGCAGTCACCTGACGCTCAGTCGACCTCGATGGCCTGACGGCCCTTGTACCAGCCACAAGCGGGGCACACCACATGGGGCAACTTGGCCTGATGACACTGGGGGCAGACGCTGCGGGGCGGAACAGACAGCGTCCAGGCGCTGGCTCGGCGGGACCGGCTCTTGGCCTTGGAGGTCTTCTTCTTCGGAACGGCCACCGTGAACGATGCTCTCTCTTCGGGATCGGACCTCGAGGTAGATCCTCGTGGTCTGATGCGTGGAACTGCCTGCTGCAGCTGCCGCCGACCCCTCAGGGGGGTTGGTCTACCGGCCGGTGCCGCAGAGGCGCCGGCCATGATCGGCGAACCTCGCCACTCTAGGACCTGGGTGAGGTCGGTGCGGTACCGGGGGGCTGGCGCAACACGTCGAGAGCCGCCCAACGGTCGTCCCGCCGCTCTGCGGTGCAGGTACACGATTCGACGTTGCGATCGGCGCCGCACCGGTCGCACAGACCCAGACACTCTGGTCGGCACAGCGGAGCGATCGGCAGGTCCAACAGCACGGCGTCACGGACCATGGGGGCCAGGTCGAGGTGATCGGGACCCAGCTGGTAGGTCTCCTCGTCATCCTGGCCATCACTCTGGCGCGCCGACCGGGTCCGGTAGACCTCCCTGACCTCGGTGACGACGTCTCCGTCGAGGACACGACCGCAGCGACGGCACCGGCCCGTGAACGGGGCGCTCACCCGTCCGCTGACCTCCACCCCTCCGTGGATGGCCGACAAGGTGACGTCGGCATCAACCATGGCGTCGGCGGCGACGAGGGTATCGGCCACCGACAACTGCCCGAGCCGGCCACATCGGTGCTCATGGTGGGTTGATCCGACCACCCTTCGCAGGGACCGGACGGGTACCAGCCACGGATCAGCCATGGGCCACCATCGGTCTCCGGGCCACCTAGGAGCGGTCCTGATCGAAGAAGGCGTCCTCCCCACCGAGGGTGTCCTCTCCCGGCTCCACGCCGGCGATTGGGCGTCCATCGCTGTCGAAGACGGCCGAGGGGATCAGCTGCAACCTCTCGCGGCCGGCGGCGACCGTCTTGATGGTGCGCTCGAGGACGATCTCGAACGACGCCAGCTTGGTATCGCAGTAGTCCTCGGCCTCGAGACGGAGCCGGCGCGCCTCCTCGCGTGCCTCCTCCACCGTGCGCCGGGCGGTGTGGTTGGCTTCCCGGACGATCTCGGTGCGCTCCACCATCTGCTCGGCCTGACGACGGGCGGCGTCGACGATCTCGTCACCCTCCCGACCCATCTTGGCAAGAAACTCGTCGCGCTCCTTGAGCATCCAGCGGGCCGCCTTGACCTCCTCGGGCAGACGATTGATGGCCTCGTCGAGCAGTTCGACCACTTCTGCTTTGTTGTCCAGGCGGACTGACGAGGACAACGGGAGCGCCCGGGTCGCTTCGACGATCCCCAGCACCCGGCGCATGAGCGCCTCGGCATCAGGCCCCTGACGGGTCTCCGCGTTGGTCACGAGCCGAACCTTTCCTTCATCTTGGCGAACACCGGCTCGGGCACCATGGTGCCGATGCGGTCTGCGCCCCCGAAGCGGGCGAACTCCCGAACGTACTTGGAAGCGATGAACGAGTACGACGACGAGCAAGGGATGAACAGGGTCTCCATGCCGGCCGCGGCTTTGTTCATCTGCGCCTGCATGAGCTCAGCCTCGGCGTCGGAAGCCACTCTCAGCCCCTTGACGATCACGTCGGCGTCGAGGCGTAGAGCCAGGTCGACCAGCAGAGAGGAAAACGAGTCGAGCGTCACGTTGGGCAGGTGCGACAGCGAGTCACCGATCATGGCTCGCCGCTCGTCGATGTCGAAGAGGGGCTCGCCCTTCTGGGGGTTGCGCATGGGTGCGACCACCACATGGTCGAACAGCTTCGCCGCAGTCTCGACGATCTCGAGGTGGCCGTTGTGAAACGGATCGAACGATCCAGGGAACAGCGCTGTCCTCACCGTGCACCTCTCATCCGTAGTCGACCCTTCCCTGAACCTGTGATTCGGGACCCTGTGATTCGGGACCCTGCGCCTCTCGCCCTAGGGGCCGAGCGACGGTGACCACGGTACCGCCGTACCGCTTGACCCTGACGACATCCCAACCCCCACCCAGATCGATGGCGGTCCCGCTCTCCAGAACGGCCAGACCGCCGAAACCGCTCGTCGTCAGGCCGCTACCAAGCTGGGACCACGGCCCGAAGGCATAGGGGGGATCAGCGAAGATGAGGTCGGCGTCGGCGGCCAGGGCCAGGTGGGCCAGAACGTCACCCCGCTGCAAGCGGGTATGGGGACCGTCGAGGCGGAGCTGAGTCAGGTTGGTTCTGATGGTGGCCAGAGCAAGGGGGTCCCTCTCCACAAAGGTGACCGGCGTCGCCCCCCGGGACAGCGCCTCGATGCCGAGCGCCCCGCTGCCCGCAAAGAGGTCCACCACGGTGGCGCCGGTGAGCTCGGCCAGGCTCCCCACCATGGAGAACATCGCCTCGCGTACCCGGTCGCTGGTCGGTCTGGTGCTCGAACCGGGCGGTGCCTGCAGGGTTCTCCCCTTGACGCTGCCGGCAACGATGCGCACGACGGAACCTACCGCCAACGATGCAGATGGTTCACTGTTTCCGTGTCCGGACCTTCACCCTCCATCGTCTGCGTCGACTGCGGAGAGACCGCCCACCTGGTTTCGATCCTGGGCGAGGAGGGTGAAGAACGGGTCGCCGTCTACCGCTGCTCGGGGTGCTGGGATCGCTGGGACCTGGTGATTGAAGTCGCCGCCGACGACGACACCGTGGCGCACCGGGACTGGGCGGGATCACTGGAAACCGACGCCACCCGGATCGGCCCAGACCCGGTTTTGCGCGAAGGTGAGACAGCCGACCCGGAACGCCAGGATCGGTAGGCCACGATCTGACGACGCGGAGGGAACATGCCACTCGATGAACAGATCGACAAGATGCTCAAGCTGTTGGGTCCCGACGACAGCGGCGCCATGGCCAACGTGACGGTCACCGACATGCGCGCCCTCATGGCCAGTGGAGCGTTGACCATGGCCGATCCGGGGGCCGAGGTTGCCTCGGTGCGGGCCATCGACGTGCCCACCGGAGGCGGTACCGTCCCGGTCCGCCTGTACCAGCCCGCGGGGGCGCCCCCGGGGCCGCTGGCCGCGCTGGTGTGGATGCACGGTGGCGGCTTCGTCACCGGTGACCTGGAGACCGCCGACCCAACAGCCCGGAATCTGTGTGCTGGTGGCGGCCTGGTGGTCGTCAGCGTCGACTACCCCCTGGCCCCCGAGCATCCGTTCCCAGCGGCTCCCGAAGCCTGCCTCGAGGTCACCGCCTGGGTGATCGACCACGCCGAGGAGTTGGGGCTCCATCCCCGGAGGGTGGCCGTCGGGGGCGACAGCGCGGGTGCCAACCTGGCCGCCGTGGTGTCGCTGCTGGCTCGCGACCGCGGTGGCCCTGCGGTGGCCTTCCAACTGCTCGTCTACCCCGTGGTCGACCAACTTGCGTCATTCCCCTCGGTCAAGGAGAACGGCGAGGGTTACCTGCTCACCTCCGCGGCCATGGCCTGGTTCTCCTCCCACTATGCCGGCGACACCGAGATCGACGAGCGGGATCCCATGATGTCGCCGATCTACAGCGCCGAGCTGGCCGGTCTACCCCCGGCGCTCGTCATCACCGCTGAGTACGATCCGCTGCGCGACGAGGGCGAGGCCTACGCCCTGCGCCTCCGCCAGGCCGGTGTGCCCGTCCAGTCGACCTGTTACGACGGCATGATCCACGGCTTCTTCTCGATGACCAAGGTGACCCCACGGGCCCGGGAGGCCATCGGCGAGGCGGTTGGCGCCCTACGCATGGCCTTAGGAGGGCGCTGAAGCGGTTGATCCGTTCTGCCGTCCGGCCCCCGGCCGATCGTCCCAGGACGCTACGGCGAGAACAGTCCGTCTTGAACACGCCGTCCGTGAACAGTCAGTTCTTGAGAACAGTCAGTTCTTGAACAGGTAGCGGCGCTCGTCCTCGTCGACAAAGAGCGTGACCTCAGCAGCCAGATCAGGGTGAGCCTCGAGCAGGGGGTCGTCGTCGAGGATGGCGCCGGCCACCACCCGGGCCCTGGCCACCAGCTCCCTGTCCCGGCGCAGAGATGCCAGCTTGAGGTCGGTCGCCCCCTTCTGTCGGGCGCCGAGGATGGCACCCTCCCCGCGCAGATCCAGGTCCACCTCTGCCAAGGCAAAACCGTCGGTCGACGCCTCCAGCGCCTCGAGCCGGGCGGCTCCCTCTGCCGTCGAGCTCTCAGCCAGCAAGAAGCACCACGACTCGGCTCGACCGCGACCGACGCGACCTCGTAGCTGGTGGAGTTGGGCGATGCCGAAGCGCCCGGCGTCCTCGATGACCATCACGGTGGCGTTCGCCACGTCCACCCCGACTTCGATCACGGTGGTGGCCACCAAGACGTCGAGGTCGCCCGACCGAAAGGCGACCATCACGGCATCTTTGTCCTTGGCCGGCAGCTGACCGTGCAGGAGGCCCACCCGCAACCCGGTGAGCACCCCGCTGGCCAGGCGATCCCGCTCGGCGGTCGCCGATCGGGCCTGGATCCGCTCGGATTCCTCGACGAGGGGACAGACCACGTACGCCTGCCGACCCTCGGCCACCTCGGCACGGACCCGGGTCCAGGCCCCCTCCTCTTCCAACGGGCCCCTGGCCCAGCTGGTGGTGATCGGCATACGCCCAGGCGGCAGCTCGTCGAGGACGGTGGTGTCAAGGTCGCCGTAGACGGTCATGGCCGCCGTACGGGGGATGGGCGTGGCCGTCATCACCAACACGTCGGGCACCGCCGACCCTCCCTTGTCCCGCAGAGCCGAGCGCTGCTCGACGCCGAAGCGATGCTGCTCGTCGATCACCACCACACCCAACTGAGCGAACGCCACCCGCTCGGTCAACAGGGCGTGGGTGCCCACGGCGATGTCGATGTCTCCGGCCGCCAGCTGGGCGTAGAGGCGGACCCGCCTGGCCGCCGGGGTACGATTGGTGATCAGCGTCACCTGCAGGGGGCGGCCTTCGAACAGCTGCCCTTCGCTGCTCGGGACGGTGAAGCCGTCGAGCAGTGCGCTCACGGCCGCGTAGTGCTGCTCGGCCAGGACCTCAGTCGGGGCCATGAACGCTCCCTGGGTGCCACTCTCCACCCCGGTGAGCAGCGCAGCCACGGCCACCAGGGTCTTGCCGGCACCGACATCACCCTGTAACAGGCGGTGCATCGGCGCGGCGCCCCCCAGGTCCTCGGTGATCTCGCTGATGGCCATCGCCTGCGATCGGGTCAGGGGGAAGGGCAACCGATCGCGCAATCGGCGCACCAGCTCCCCGTCAGTCCGGTGCCGGATCCCCACAGCATCCCGCTCGGTCGCCCGCTTGGTCATCAACAACACGGTCTGGAGCCGTAGCAGCTCGTCGAACGCCAAACGGGTGCGGGCCGCTTGGGCGGCGCCCATGCCGTCGGGGAGGTGCACCTGGCGCAGAGCAAAGTCCCGATCGACCAGATGCTCCTCTTCCCGCCACCGTCGAGGGAGAGGATCGACCAGGTCCGGGGCTCGCCGAAGGGCCTCGGCGATCCACTCCCCCAGCTCCCAACTGCTCAGGCCGGCCTTTTCTGACTGGGGATAGACAGGGACGATGCGCCCGGTGCGGTCACCTACCAGGTCGACCACCGGGTTGGTCATCTGTTGGCGCCCTCGGAACCGCTCCACCTTGCCGAACAGAACGGCGTCAACGCCCTCGGAGAGCTGACGGGCCCGCCACGGCTGATTGAAGAAGGTGGCATGCAGGTAGCTCGTTCCGTCGAAAAGGTCCACCTCGACCATCGTCCGCCGTTGACGGGTCCGGCGGGAGGTCACCTTGCGCACGGTGCCCAGCACCATGGCCTCGGTGCCCTCCACCAGGTCGGCGATCACCATCTGGTTGGTGCGGTCGATGTAACGGCGGGGGTAGTGGGTGAGCAGGTCGAGCACGCTGGTGATGCCGACCGACTCGAGGGCCTCGGCCTTCTTGGGCCCCACGTGACGCAGACGGGTCACCTCCGTCTCGGCCAGGCGGGCGAGCGGTGTGCTCACCCCTCAGAGGCCGGGCGCATCACTCGACGCCGAAGAGGTACGGATACAGCAGCTGGCCACCTTGGTGCACCTCGCCGGTGACGTCGGGGCGGTGCTCATCGAGCCAGTCGGTGATCCGGCGGGTGACCGCTGGCTCCGCCCCCTCCCCAACAATGATCGTGGCCACCTCGTGGTGCTGAGCGTCGACGAGGCGGTCGAGCAATCCGACCGCCGCCACGTACATGTCCGGAGCCACCACCTCGATGCCCGAACGGCTGATGCCGATCCAGTCTCCCTCATGCACGTCACCGGCGGGGCTGGCCGCCGTCCGGACGGCTCTGGTCACCTCGCCGGCGGCCACGGCTTCGGCGGCGCTGCGCATGGCCCTGGCGTTCTCGGCGGCATCACCCTCCGGGTCGTAGTCGAGCAGAGCGGCGAAGCCCTCCGGTATGCCCCGGGTGGCCACCACCCTCACCGTCTTGATGGCCTGGGCGGTCGCCGCCTCGGCCACGGCGATGATGTTCTTGTTGTTGGGCAGGATCACCACCTGCTCGGCGGGAGCGGCATCGATGGCGTCCAGGATCTCGGCGGTGGACGGATTCATGGACTGGCCACCAGAGACGGTGCCGGTCACCCCCAGGGACTCGAAGATGCGGCGGATACCCTCGCCGGTGCAGACGGCTACCACGGCGGTGGTTCGGTGCAGCAGTTCACCGGCGACGCCGGCGCTGCCGTCCACCGAGGCTTGACCGCCCTGGCGAACCCAGCGTTCCTCCTCAACCTCTTCGACCAGGTCGCTGACCCTGATCTTGCTGGGCCGCCCGACATCGATGGCCGCCTCGATGGCTGCCCCGATGTCATCGGTGTGGATGTGGCAGTTGTAGATACCGTCTCCGCCGACGACGACGATGGACTCCCCGATCGACGCCCATTCCCGCCGAAAGCCACCCACGGCGTCATCTGATGCTTCGAGCAGGTACATCACCTCGTAGCGCGGGCCGCTCTCCCCCCCCGAGGCAAGCTCAGAGGCCGAGGCCCGGGCCCACACCCTTGCTGACGCCGGCTGCGAGGCACCGTCGGCCTGCGCCTGCGGATTGGCGTCCGGCGCGCCATCGGGCGGGTCGGGGATAGGGCGCCCGTCGACGACGTGGAGGAGGGCGTCGAAGAGCAACAGCAGGCCGGCGCCCCCCGAGTCCACCACCCCGGCGGTACGCAACTCCGCCAACAGGTCGGTGGTGGCCGCCAGCGCCGTCGCCGCTGCGTCTCGGGCGGTGGCCGACACGTCGAGAAGATCCTTGCCCCCAGCACCGTCGGCTACCGACTCGGCCGCTCCCCTGATGACGGTGAGGATCGTCCCCTCAACGGGGTTCCCGACGGCCTGATAAGCGCCCATGCTGGCCTCTGCGAGTGCGTCGCGCAGCAGGTCGGCGTCGATGCCGTCGGCGTCGCCCACCACCTTGGCCACGCCTCGGAGGATCTGGGAGAGGATCACCCCGGAGTTGCCCCGGGCACCCATCAGCGAGCCGTGGGCCAGCGCTTTTGCCACCGTGGCCAGATTGTCGCCATCTGCGGCCTCGATGTCGGTGACGACGGACTCGAGCGTGAGGGACATGTTGGTCCCGGTGTCACCGTCAGGAACCGGATACACGTTGAGCCTGTTGATGGCCTCCCGGTGGGCCATCAGAGCGTCTCGATAGGCGACCATCACTGCGGTGAGGTCCCTCGGGCCGAGGCGCGCCAGCGTCTGCATGATCGGGGATGCTAACTTGTGCGCCTTATGGCAGCGGTGTGTGAGGTCTGTGGAAAACATCCTTCGTTCGGGATGAGCATCAGTCATTCTCATCGTCGGACGAAGCGTCGCTGGAATCCGAACATCCAAAGCGTCCGTACTGTGCAGGGCGGCACCATCCGCCGGGTCGACGTGTGCACCTCGTGCATCAGGGCCGGCAAGATCACCAAAGCCGTTCGCTGACCCTTCACCATCGCCAGTCGTGCTCCCAGCCAGCCTGAGCCAGGGGCCGACCGAGCAGGGTTCGCGTCGTCGGGGAAGCCACACAGGTGCCAATGCGCACCGGTGGGTCCAGCCCGTCAAAGGCTCTGGGGATGTCGGCCATCCTCGAAGCGCAGAAGACCAGGACGTAGTCCTCGCCACCACCCAGAGCCTCCACTTCGGTGGCGCCGACGGCCACGGGTAGGTCGAAGAGGGCGAAGCCGACCCCCGACGCCTCAGCGATGTGGCCAAGGTCGGCGACCAGACCATCGGAGACGTCGATCATGGCCGTGGCTCCGCCCCGGGCCGCCGCCCGGCCCTCGGCCAAAGCTGCCTCCGGCCGGGCGTGGGCAGCCATCAGGTCGCGCTCGATCTCTTCGCCGAGGACCGGGCCCTGACGCTCGGGCCGCCCGCCGAAGCGCTCGGCGGCGCGAAGTTGGAGGGTCCGAAGCCCGGCTGCCGCCCGCCCGAGCGTGCCGGTGACCCAGATGTCGTCACCCACCCGAGCTCCGCCTCGACCGACAAGGGGACCGTCGGCCCAACCGGTCACGGCCACGCAAACCACGAGGATGGGGGCGTTGGCGAGGTCACCACCGACGACCGGACAGCCGTAACGGCGGGCGGCAGCCCCGATGCCCTCGTAGAGCAGACCCAGGTCGGTGTCGGGCGGCCCGGCCACGGTGATCAGGGCGTGTCCCGGGCGTCCGCCCATGGCCGCCACGTCACTGACGTTGACGGCCAGAGCCTTCCAGCCCAGGTCGTCGACGCCGGTGAGCGTCAGATCGGCATGCACACCGGCGACGACAGCATCGGCGGCGAGCAGCAACCAACCGCCGGCCGGGGTCCGCACGACGGCGGTATCGTCACCGATCCACGTTTCACCGGGGGGGGCACCGGGAAGCATGGACGAGAGGCGTGCCAGGGCGTCGAACTCGCCGTTCAGGACTCGCCTCCGATATCGTTGACCACCGACGGGAGCCTAACGAGACCCGTGGAGCACCAGCCGAGATGAGACCGGTTTCCACGGCACGTAAGCACCTTGAGTTGTGTCGGTCACCGGTCCGATGTCGTCTTCACCGCAGCCCGGACCGGGACGACCGACGCAACCAACGTTGTCGACGAGCGTTGATGACGCGTCTGCCAGGCATCACCCCCCCCCAGGCATAACCCCCCCCCGAAGGAGACGGATCCGAGCATGACCTCCGCTGACCCCCTCACCGAACACAAACACCTCCAGGCGTGGGTCGACGAATGGGCGGCGTTGACCAGGCCTGATCGTGTCGAGTGGTGTGACGGTTCTGCCGAGGAGTACGACGACCTGTGCCAGGAACTGGTCGATGCCGGAACCTTCACCCGACTGTCTGACGCCAAGCGGCCATCGAGTTACTGGGCGGCCTCGGACCCTGGCGACGTGGCCCGGGTGGAGGACCGCACCTACATCTGTGCCGAGAAGGAGATCGACGCCGGTGTCACCAACAACTGGCGGGACCCTGCGGAGATGAAGCAGATCATGCGGGAGCTCTACGACGGGTGCATGCAGGGCCGGACGATGTACGTCGTACCGTTCTCGATGGGACCCCTCGGATCGCCGATCGCCCACATCGGCGTGGAGTTGACCGACTCGGCCTATGTGGCGGTCAGCATGCGCATCATGACGCGCATGGGCAGTGGTGCCCTCGACGTGCTGGGCACCGATGGCGACTTCGTTCCCTGTGTTCACTCGGTCGGTGCTCCACTGCGGCCCGGCGAGGCCGACGACCCGTGGCCCTGTGACGCCGAGAACAAGTACATCGTGCACTTTCCCGAGACCCGGGAGATCTGGTCCTACGGTTCGGGCTACGGCGGCAACGCCCTGCTTGGCAAGAAGTGCTTTGCCCTGCGCATCGCCTCGGTGATGGCACGCGATGACGGCTGGCTGGCCGAGCACATGCTTGTCGTCAAGCTGACCTCGCCGGACGGCGAGTCCCGCTACATCACCGGGGCGTTCCCATCGGCCTGCGGCAAGACGAACCTGGCCATGCTCGTCCCCACGCTGCCGGGGTGGAAGGTCGAGACCATCGGCGACGACATCTGCTGGATGAAGTTCGGGATTGACGGTCGCCTGCGGGCCATCAACCCTGAGTACGGTTTCTTCGGGGTGGCTCCGGGGACGTCCAACAAGACCAACCTCAACGCCATGCTGACCCTGTCGGGAAACTGCATCTTCACCAACACGGCCCTCACCGATGACGGTGATGTCTGGTGGGAGGGCATGACGGACCATAAGCCCGCACACCTCACCGACTGGAAGAAGCAGGACTGGACTCCGCAGAGCGAGACGCCGGCCGCCCACCCCAACGCACGTTTCACCGCCCCCGCCGCGCAGGACCCGGCTATCGCCCCCGAGTGGGAGGACCCCGAGGGGGTGCCGATCTCCGCGGTGCTCTTCGGTGGCCGCCGTTCGAGCGTCGTCCCTCTCATCACCGAGGCCTTCGATTGGCGCCACGGCGTGTTCCTCGGCTCGCTCATGGCCTCCGAGACGACGGCAGCGGCGGCAGGCGCCGTAGGCCAGCTCCGCCGTGATCCCTTCGCCATGCTGCCATTCTGCGGATACAACATGGCCGATTACTTTCAGCACTGGCTGGATGTTGGCGCCGCCGGCGACGCCGACAAGCTGCCCAAGATGTTCTACGTCAACTGGTTCCGCAAGGATGCCAACGGCAAGTTCCTGTGGCCGGGGTACGGCGAGAACAGCCGGGTGCTCGAGTGGGTGTTCGAGCGGTGCGCGGGCGAGGGCGAGGCCGTGGAGACGCCGATCGGGTTCCTGCCGGCACCGGGCGCCATCGCGACCGAGGGG
>JALZAH010000116.1 GCA_030948425.1 Actinomycetota bacterium | reverse complement strand
CAGTGGGACGTCGACGGCGTCGGCCGGGGAAGGCCGCCAGCGCCGTGCCGCCCACGACGACCAGACCACCGAGCCACACCCACATGACGCCGGGCTCGACGATGACACCGATGACGGCGACGCCGTTGGCATCGGGAGCAGCCGCCAGGGTCAGGTACACGTCCGTGCGGGGCGTGGATCGCACCGACGGCGTGCCCACGGTGTCGTTGGCGAAGGGGTACTGGGAGATCGCCGGGCGATAGACCCCGGTGTCATCGACGCGGACCCGGGCCTCGAGGGAGGTCTTCTGCGCCGAGCGTACGGTCTGGGTGCCGAGGAAGGTGACGCTGTGGCCGCCCACCGTGGCGCTCTGGCCGGATCGCAGCGAAACTTGGCGCTGGTGGGCGAAGGAGTGGCTGGCCGCAAAGGCGACGGCGATCATGATGACGCCCAGATGGACGATCATACCACCGTTGACCCGGCCCACCAGTCCTCGGCCACCTTGGTGGCGCACGGCGATGACCAGTTGGCGGAGGGCGGAAGCGGCGGCGAACGCTCCCAGGGTGAACGCCAGCAGCGGGTTGAGGCCACGTACGCCGCCGATGACACAGGCGGCGAGGACGGCGGCGGCGATGCCCGCCGGCCACACCAACCGATTGCGCAACAGCTCCCCCGACGCCTTGCGCCACGGCAGGACGGGAGCCACGGCCATCAAGAACAGCAGGCAGACCACGATGGGCATGGTCATCTTGTCGAAGTACGGGCCGCCGACGGTGACCTGCTGGCCGTTGACAGCCTGGGCGATGAGGGGGAACACCGTGCCGAGCAGGACCACGACGGCGAACGCCCCGAACAGCAGGTTGTTGGCCAGGAAGGCTCCCTCGCGAGACAACGGTGAATCGAACTGGCCCGGGGAGCGCAGGCGGTCCCCTCGCCACATCAACAGGCCGACGGCGGACGCCACCACGAGACCGAAGAAGCCGAGGAGCACCGGGCCGATGCCCGACACGGAGAAGGTGTGCACCGAGGCCAGGACGCCCGAGCGGGTGAGGAACGTCCCCAGGATGGTCAGGCTGAAGGTAGCCATGATCAACGACAGGTTCCAGACCCGCAGCATGCCCCGCCGCTGCTGAACCATGACCGAGTGCAGGTAGGCGGTGGCCGTCAGCCAGGGGATGAAGGCGGCGTTCTCCACCGGATCCCACGCCCAGTAGCCGCCCCATCCGAGGACCTGGTAGCTCCACCACGCCCCGAGGACGATCCCACCGGAGAGGAACGCCCAGGCGAACAGCGTCCACCGCCGGGTCTCGGCCATCCACCCTTCACCGACCCGTCCGGTGATGAGGCTGGCCACCGCGAAGCAGAACGGGACGGTGAAGCCGACCAGGCCGAGGTAGAGGATCGGCGGGTGGAAGGCCACCAGGATGTGGTTCTGCAGCAGAGGGTCGGGTCCCGGGCCGTCGGTGGGGATCGGTCCGCTGACCGTCGAGAACGGGTTGGACACGGTGAGCATCAAGGCGAAGAAGAAGGCGGCGATGACGTAGCCGACAGCGGTGGCCCAGCCCACGATGGGTTCGTGGATGCGCTTGCGGAAGTGGAAGGCGACGGCCGCCAGATACCCGGCAAGGATGAGCGACCACAACAAGATGGAGCCCTCCAGCGCCGACCACATGGCGGTGATCCGGAACAGCAGGGGCGTCTCCGTGCTGTCGTTGTGGGCGACGTAGCTCAACGAGAAGTCGTGGCCTATCAGGGCCCGCTGCATGGCGATGGTGGCGATCACCGCTCCCAGAAGGATCACCCAGGTGTAGCTCCGCCCGACGCGGACCAGGCTCGGGCGCCCCTTGATGAGCCCGACGACCAGGGTGACGATGCCGGCCACAGCGCCGAGAAGGGAGAGCAGCACGGCGCTCTCGCCGAGTGCGGCGTTCACGAGCCGCTCCTCGGGGCGGGCGGTGCCGGCTGACCCTTGACCCGATTGGGGTGGGCCTCGGTGTAGCTGGCGGTGTGCTTGACCATGATCTGGTCGCTGGCGTAGACCCGACCCTGCCAGTGGCCCTGGAGGACGACGGGGATGCCCGGCTTGAACAACTGGGGCGGTGACCCGGTGTCGACGATGGGCACGGTGACCCCGTTGGCGCTCAGGTCGAAGCGTACGGTCTGGCCGTTCTGGGCCACGTCGTTGACGACCATGCCCTCGATGCGAAACGGCTTGGTGCCCAAGCTGGCCCGGTCGGCGACGGCCTGATCGGCGGTCTTGAAGTAGATGGTGGCGTTGGAGAGGCCCTGGACGGCCAGGAAGACCAGCGCGGCGGCGATGACCACCCCGGCGATGATCTGGCGGCGGCGCGAGCCGAGGAGGCGTCGAGGGGTGCGGGGTTGGGGAATGCCACCCCCGGCGCCAACGGAGCTGTCATCGGGGCGGCCGGCCCGGGTGGCGGTGCCGTCGAGGCCTAGCGCCACGTACGCTCCTCGTCGGGATCGGACTTGGCCAGCGCCCGGCCCCGCCGGATGGTCCGCCAGGCGTAGGCGATGAGGATCACGGTGGTCACGCCGTAACCGCCCGCCACATAGCCGTTCATGGCTGCGCTGCTTGTTGCCAGGTGACCGCCACCGGGGCTCGGCGCCGGGCGACCCCGGCCGGCACCGGCGCGGGAGCGTCCGCC
>JALZAH010000083.1 GCA_030948425.1 Actinomycetota bacterium | reverse complement strand
ACATTGCGCCATAGGTGATAGCACGCTAGCCCGAGTGCACTGCCAATATAGAGAAATACGGCCGACCCCGCTATACGCCACGCAGCCAGGGCGATCCCCACACCGAACGCATCAACTAGAAGGTACGTACCAAACACCACGCAGCCTATCCCGATAACCATGAATGAAGTAGTCCACGATAATGGTGGTCTGGTCTTTGGATATATTGTAAGGGCGTAAGCTCGAGTGTGAACGGAGTCCCACACGCTCGCTATGAGAAACCCAATCGCCATGGCACACCCACTCAGGGCAAGCGCATTCGAGTCAAGTAGGAGGCCCTTTACGCCAAGGATCATTCCAGCTTCGACGCCCGCAACCAGCAGGGCTAACAGATAGCGCTTCCTATCCATAGAGTTCATCGACATATCACACTTTTTGAGGCCCGATAGAGATTAACCCCGATCATTCACGGGGCCAGGTGAGCTGAGGGCCGCCCATCCGCGGAAGTGCCCACCAGACAAGGGATTCTGACGTTCTCGACGCGCCAGAGCCTCGATCATGGAGGGCACCTACCAAGTGAACCGTAACAGCACGCTTTCCGCGGTTGTGGAGGGGTCCGGCAAGGGGGTCGTGGCTCATGTCGGGCTGCATGCCCTTGGCGGCTTTGCCGATCGGCTCGGGCTCGGTGATTCACTGTCAACGCGCATCCCGATCGCCGGGGAGCGACTGCCCTTGCACGACCGGGGCAAGGTGCTGGTCCAGGCCATGCTGATGCTCACCGGCGGCGGCGAGGCCTGCGCCGACATCGAGCGCCTGCGCGCCCAGGCAGCGTTGTTCGGCTCGGTGCCGTCGGATTCGACGCTGTACCGGACCTTCCGCTCGATCACCCCAGACACCCTGGCGAAGCTGTGGGAGGCCATGGCCGAGGTGCGAACCAAGGTGTGTGGCGCCGGGCCGCAGCCACGACGGGAACGGCGACGGTGGTGCTCGACATCGACGGCTCGCTGCACCAGATCCACTCGGAGAACAAGGAGGAGGCGGCGCCCAACTACAAGGGCGGCTACGGCTTCCACCCCATCTACTGCTTCGCCGATGCCACCGGGGAGACCCTCGCGGTCAGGCTGCGCCCCGGCAACGCCGGGGCCAACAACATCGCCGATCACGTCGCCCTGCTCGACGCCGCGATCGCCGGGTTGCCGCCCGAGATCGCCGTCGGCCACCGAGCCGGTGACGACGCCGGCCTGGTGCGCCGTCCGGTCCAGGTGCGCACCGACTCCGCCGGCTGCACCGGCTTCGTGTGGCACGCCCGGTCCCGCAACGTCGGCTTCGCTGTGATCGCCCGTAGCAATGCAGGCGTTCATGCCGCCATCAGCCGCATCGCCTTCGACGCCGACGCGTGGCAGCCGGCCCTGGGCCAGGACGGCGAGGAACGCCCGGGGGCGGCGGTGGCCGAGCTCACCGAGTACCTCGATATGTCGAGCTGGCCCTCGGGCACCCGGTTGATCGTGCGCCGGGAACCCCTGCACCCCGGTGCCCAGCACAGCCTGTTCCCCTCGACGATGTTCCGCTACTGGGGCCACTACACCGACGCCGCCGGGCAGCCCGTCGACCTCGACGTGCACATGCGGGCCCACGCCCGGGTCGAGGACAACATCCGCCGGCTCAAGGACTCCGGGGCCCAGCGCTTCCCCTTCACCGACTTCGAGGCCAACAGCGTGTGGCTGGCCGTCGTCAGCTTCGCTGACGGCCTCGTGCGCTGGTTCCAGCAGCTTTGTCTCACCGGGGCCCTGGCCGTCGCCGAACCCAAGACCCTGCGCTGGGCGCTCTGGCACACCCCGGCACGCATCGTTCGCCGGGCCCGGCGTCGTGTCGTGCGCATCCTCGACGGCTGGCCGGGCACCGATGCGCTGCTCGACGCCTACGGGCGCATCGCGGCAATCACCTGACCCCGTCTCCGAGCCGGCATCGGAACGAACCTTCATGACACGCGCCCCCGATTCGCCGCGAACCGCTCGGAATGCCCTGAATCCCCCGGCCACGACACGATCGAGCTCGGAATCACCGCCGGGTACACAAGGACCGACTCGACAAGACGATCGGGATCGGCTCAGGTCATCTCATGAACGGTCGGGGTTAAGCAACTCGAGACCTTGGACGGTCATGACCTCCACGGCTCTGGAGAAGCGCACCGGCGCCCGGGGACAACGACTTCATCTTCTACCCAACTGTAGGCCAGCGGAAAGCGCGGCCCTCCACGAATGATACGGCGACGGTGGCTGATCAGGCCGGTGGATCGACTGGCGGAGAGTGAGGACACGACCGGTTCGCCCGATCAGGGACGGCGGTTCGACGAGCACGACAGCGTAGGCAAGCCGCCAGCGACCCGGGCGGTACTACCGGGCACCGTCGATCCCGGTCGGGTAGGCGCGCCGCCCAACCAACGCCACACGGCACGTACCGACTGGGCCGAGGCGAGGCTCGGGCCGCCCATGGGCTGCCTTCTTGCTAGCGTGTTTGTCTTGGCGACTCGATCCGATCACCGCCCTCGGGATTCGAATCGAACTCGGGCGAGATAGGAGTTCACCATGCGGCTGCGTCGGGAGAGGCGCCCTTTGCCGGAGAACGCCAAGCCAGCGTCACTACTGCTTGTTCTCTCCCTTCCCGTCGGACTCGCCGCTGCCGTCCTTGGCCTGGTGGCGCACGGACTCGTACAGATCTTTGGTTGGCTTGTTACTATCAGGGTATTGATCTACATTGCGACCGCTGGGTTCTTGATGCGTAGGAATTGACATCGGTCCGGTGGATAAGTAGATCTCGATTGTTGAGATCCATGAC
>JALZAH010000069.1 GCA_030948425.1 Actinomycetota bacterium | reverse complement strand
GCCGCGCCACGAGGCGGAGGATCTCGACGCAGGCGACGGCGATGCCAGCCATGACCGCCACGCTGACGAAGGCGCTCAACCTCCTGTGAACCCGGCGCCGGCGACGTAGGACCGAATCGTTCTGCGCCCGTCGGGATCGAGGCGGACCGGCACGTCGGATGCCGCCGACGAGCCCATCGGCGGCCGTCCACCCCGGCGTCGAAGGATCTCATCCAGCTCGAAGCCTTCTTCGGCCTTGGCAACCCGGTCCACCAGGAGCTCCTCTGTGATGGGCCCACCCCTGCTGGTCTGCCCGCAGTCCTTGGTCATCGTCATCTCCTCCCAGGATCAGGCCTTGCTACTTGCACTCGAGCTGCTCCCGGTCGACTTGGCGCACCATGGCGCCGTGTTCGGGCTGCGACATCGACCACCATACGGACGAGCCGTCTCCTGCAGTCAGTTCGTTCGACGTGGCCGCCGGTGGTGTCCGTCCTCCGACGCGCCTCATCCCGGCCGCCTACCGGGGTTGGCCCAGATGCTGCCGGTCGGGAATCCCGCATGAACACAAGCGCGGCCGCGTCGAACCTCGGCACGGCGGGTCAGAGCGGTGCTGCATGGACGTTCGGGTACGAAGCCGCCAGCCGGGTGACATCGCCGGCGTCACCAGTCAGGACCACGCCGCCGCCTGCCTCGACGACGGCAGCGACCACATGGGCATCGGCCAGGTCGGATGAGTCGGCTCTCGCCGCGGCCAGAACACCGCCGACGTAGGCGGGTCAAGGCACGGTCGGTGTCGCGGACCCGAATGCCCGTCTCGCAGCTGAGGCAGGCGCCGACGACATGGTTCTCACCGGGTCCCCGGTAGAGCTCGGCCAGCACGACGGCCGGCGTGACGACCTAGCGGTGCAGCCGGCGGGCGGCTTCGAGCGCGGCCCTTACCTCTCGGAACCTGCGTCTTCCAGGACGGGCCAGACTCGACAACACCTCGGCGTCGAGGACCAGTGCTGGGCTCACCCGAGTAGCTCGCTGTACTTGCGGACAAGCTCCTCATCGGCCGGGCCGTGGGCCGCCTCGAGGGTATCCAGCGTCTCGCTGAGCAGCCGGTGGCGGCGACGGCGCTGGAGCTCGAGTCGAACTTTTCACGGCAGGAGATGCGTCTACAGCCCGTGCGATTGGGGACGCCGTCCTGGCGGCGAGGGTGCGGGGGTTACCGAGCACGAAGGAGGTGCGATCCCGGGTGTTTCCTCCTCCTGGCCGAGTGGAGACTCCTCGATGCTGAAGGTCTGGAGGTATTAGCCGGCCCAGGCTGGACGTCGCCAGCCCTACAGCTCCGGATCGGTGGGCTCGCCGTCAGGCAGGTGGTCCTCCAAGCCATCGCCCTCCTCCCGGCCCTGCTCCGAGCCGCGGATGAAGGCCTGCTCGGGATCGGCACCGTGGCCGAGCATGATGTCGAGGAGGTCGTCGTTGGGCCGACCGATGATGTGGGCGCTCATGGACGGGGCTCCTTCCCCAGGTTGGCGCTTCCTGGCTGGGAGGCACGTTACCGGGCGGTCGGCTCGTGCCGTTCCCGGGCGTTCTCGAGTCGGCCCCAGCTGGGGAGCGAGTGAGCCGGCGCAGACTCGGCCAGCTTGTCGAGTTGACCGTCACGCGAAATCGAACGGGCGGGGCCACTTCCCGAGGGGACCTGGTCGATCGGGGCGCCGACGTTCCATCTCGCTCGCGTAGTACCGCTTCTCGTGAGCGGCCTACCGGTGGGGACCCGCAGTTGATGCCGGGTCAGAGCCGCGCAACGCCCATCTCGTGCCGTCGACGAGTGATGCTGAACCACGGCTTGGCATCCCCAAGCCGGTGCTGCGGGTCATGAGATTGAGGTGGCGGCCGAAAGTTCCACGGGGCGACGGACAGACTGGGCCGGCGCTGACCGGGGTGTCGATGGCACGTTCTGATGCCGGTCCCTGCATCACCCACGCCAGTCCGTCGGCGCCGCCCAGCACGTCCCTACGTCTGTTTGATCTCGCCTCGGGCGAAGTTCCAGATCGTATCGGTGGTGACCGCGACTTTGTGCTTCTCGCTAAAGTGGTCAACCATCTTGCTCTTCAGTTCTTCTTCGGTGTCCGCTTTTCCCTGCCAACGGCAGGCGTGGTCAGCGTCTTTTCAGGCGAACTGGTAGGCCATGAGGATCTCCTTGGCTAGGCGGACGGTCGAGCGGGTCGATCTCCAGGCATGCTAGCACTCGTAGACTGGCCTACCTCAGCAACGGCGTCGGCGGCGGCCTCATGAGCAACGCTGTGTGGAAAGGCGTTAAGCTCCGCCAGCTCCTCGAAGCCGCCGGCGTCCGACCCGGCGCGGTGGAAGTGGCGTTCCACGGGGTCGACGGCTACGTCGACACCTTCCCGCTGGCAAAGCGATGGACGAAACCACCCTGGTCGCCTACGAGACGAACGGCCAACCCTCCCGCTCCGGCACGGGTTCCCCGTCCGGATCATCGTCGCCGGCCTCTACGGCGAGAAGATGGTGAAGTGGATCGACCGGATCGAGCGCCGACCACCAACGAGAAGGGCTTCTACAAAAACCAAGGCTGGGGCTGAGACCCCAGCGTCCGGACCCAGTCGCGGTTCCCCACCCCCGCCTTGGACCGCCCCCTGCCCGCCCGTCGCCGTCGGCGAATCCTTACAAGCGCCTTACACCTTCGTCGTCGACGGTCATCATGCGTCGCCGGCCGCTCGACTCTCCGTAGGATGCAAGTCATGATCAGAGGGGAACAAGTGGCGCGGCTGTACGCGAGGGTGGTTGGTCCGACGGTGATCCTCATCGGCGTCTTGGGGCTTGTCCTCGGGAATCGGCCGATTGGCGGCGCCCTGAACATTGATCTGATCGAGGATGCCATCCATTTGTCGACCGGCGCCCTGCTCACTTTGCTCGGCTTCTCCCGGGTCGCCGACGGTGTCCTCCGGGCCGCAGTCGGAGCCCTGGGCGTGGTGTATCTGGTTGTCGGGGTCATTTCCTTCGTCGTTCCGGATCTCTTCGGCCTCATTCCTCACGAGTACAGCGGGCTCGACAACGCTATTCACTTGGCCCTCGGCGTGCTCGGCATAGCGGCGGCCGTAGCGTCTGTCGGCGCGGAGCGGCGGCTTGCCTCGTGAGCTGAGCGGTCAGGAGGGGGCCCGAGGTCGCTCTGTGGCTCACGTCGGCGACCGCCACGAGCACCGAACACACCCCCACCCCCCGACCTCGCCACGGCCAAGGCTCTTGGGGCTCGAGGTCTGCGCACTCGCCGTGGCAAGGCTGCGATAGACCACCGGTGTTACCGGGCGAGCGACTGGTTGCCGTTCCCGGGCGTTCAGGGCGAGACGCGTCCTTCCTGAAGGGAACTCATGGCCTCGAGCCGGCGTCGGGGTCCCCACCGCGACGGAGGTCTTGGCTGGCGCGGAACGGCTGCTCCTCGTGCCAGCGGCGGAGCCGGTCGACGGCCGCCATGAACGACCATCCTCGAGGGTCGCCAGGAGCGTGCCCTCGCCGAACCGATCGGCCCGGACGATGGCGGTGATCATCCGCATCGACTCAGCCACCGGAACTGTCAAGGGTCGTGCCGGGTTTCTTCATCGGGTAGTGTGGATGGTGGGCTTGTTGATCCAGGCTTCGGCGGGGAGGGCTGGGGCGACGGGCGCCTTGTTGCGGAACCGGTCGGCGTTGGCCCGGTAGACGGCGTCGAGGACAGCCTGGCGGGCCCGGCCGGTCGACAGGAGGGCATGATCTAGACATTTTGGCCTGCCCCCGCCGGACCGCTGATCCAGGAAACCGCATCTGACCTGGGACCGGCCCTTTCGTCCTGCGCCAGTCCGGCCGGGATGGGTCCCGTCCGGACAGTTCATCACCAACTCATCACCGGGCCTTCGTGGCAGCCGCGACGCCGTCCCGCTCCCTGAGGCCCTCCTGCGCCGCAGTGATGGCCTCCTGCCCTGAGAGCAGAGGTCCCCGTTGGTGGTGATGAGTTGGAGGGCGCCGTTGATGGCGGCGAGTACGAGCAGGGCGCTCGGTCGCCGGCCCGGCCCTCGTAGGCAGGCTGCGAGCCGGGCGTCGACCTCGGACGACCACCGCAGCGGGTTGCGCGTGGCGTGGCCCTCCGCTGCTCAGCGGTTGCGGTAGACGTCGGCGCGATGGTCGATCCGGACGACTCGCACTGCGGGTGGGTCGTCTTCTATCTCGTACACGATTCGGTAGGGGCCCCGGCGGGCTGCCAATAGGCCAGCGAGCTCTCGTTGCAGGGGGTGACCGACGCGGCGAGGTGCATCGACGAGGGCTCCGAGCATGAACTCGACGATCGCAGCAGCCACGCCCTCGGGCAGCCGAGCGAGGGAGCGCTCAGCGGTTGCAGCGAGCACCAGTCGGTGCTGTGGCGCCGTCACCTCTGCAGGTACTTGGCGCGCAGCTCGTCGGCGGTGATCACTCGGTCCTTGGCGATGTCGTCACGACCCGCCTTGATCTCCTTCAGCGCTCGCGGATCGGACAGCAGCTCGAGGGTGTCCTCGAGTGCTTCCAGATCGGCGGGGCTCATGATCACGGCTGCCGGACGGCCGTTGCGGGTCAGGATCACGCGCTCGTGCTCCCGCTCGACCCGATCCACGATCTCGGAGAGGTGGGCCTTTATCTCCGCAAGCGGCAGCGTCTCTGGCATGACCATTATTCTAGTCAGCGGTTTGAGGATGGGGCGGACTCCGCAGGCCTCCGACTCCGACGCCAGGAGGCGTTCGAGGGCCTCACGCAGCGGGGTGGCGTCACGGCTGCCCCGTAGGCTGTGGCGGGCCAGGAGGGCGCCGTTGATGGCGCCGAGCACGAGCAATCGCTCGGTAGCTGGCTCGCGACCCGTCGCCGAGGACCGGGCGGCCAGGGACCCGTTCGACGGGCTCGTCCGTATCGGCTTGGACGAGATCAGCGCGGGCACCGCTACTTGATGATCGCGGTGGATCATCACACCGGGCGGTTCATCTGGGCCGCTCCCTGCGTGGCTGCCGCTCCCGCAACGGGTCGGCACTGTGCAGCGCAGCGGGGTGAGGTTGAGGGCGACCTGAATGTCAGGCGGGGTGGAGCTCTGCGGTGGTCTTTGGCGCCGCGGGGTGGATGGCGGTGGTTGCTGCGAGTGCTGCGATGCCCAGGATGATGGCTGCGGCTCCCCACCCGGCGATTGCCCCGGCGGGCGGGTTGCCGCCTGAGGCGGCGAGCAGCGGGAACATGACGACGAAGGGGTAGAGGCCCATGACGAGGGGTCCGAAGCGAGTCGGCCC
>JALZAH010000064.1 GCA_030948425.1 Actinomycetota bacterium | reverse complement strand
CCGCTGTACTACGCCTTGGCGGTGGTGGTGGCCGCCAGCCGGCTGCACGTGAAGATCCATCATGCCTCTGACGTGGTGGGCGGGGCCATCATCGGGGCAGCCCTGGGCGAGATCGTCCGCCGGACCGTGCCGATGGAGGTCTCGGCGCCGGCCGGGGCCGGCCCGCAGGAATCGCTGGACCCCGAAGCGGGTTGAACGGGCCATGGCTCGGTCTTTCGCTGTCACCTGGGACTATCGGTGTCCCTTCGCCCGCATCGCCCACGACCACGTGGTGACCGCCTTGAGCGCCGGCGCCGAATGGGACGTCACCTTCCGAGCGTTCTCGCTCGACCAGAGCCATGTGGAGGAGGGTCAGCCACCGGTGTGGGACGATCCGACTCGGTTTCCCGGACTACTGGCCAACGAAGCGGGGATCGTCGTACGCGACCGTGACCCAGAACACTTCTTGGCCGTCCACCATGCTCTGTTCTCCGCTCGCCACGACCGCTCCCTTGACACCCGCAAACGGGAAGTCATCGCCGAGGTGGTGGCCGGCGCCGGGGTCGATGCCGCCCAGGTCATGGCCGACATCGATGACGGTTGGCCGCTGGAGACCTTCCGCAAGGAGCACGTCACCGCCGTCGACGAGTTGGAGGTCTTCGGCGTCCCCACCTTCATCGCCGGCGGCCAGGCGGCGTTCGTCCGTCTGTTGGAACGACCGCTTGGCGACCCCGACGTGGCTAGGAGCACCATCGAGCGGATCCTTTCCCTGCTGCAGGGTTGGCCGGAGCTCAACGAGTTCAAGCACACCCGCGTCGGGCGCTGAGCGCCCCTCCGCCGCAATCTGAGCGGTGATGACGAGCAGTGGTGCCCGGCGGGGAACAATGCCCCCCGTCCCTTAGGATCGATCCGTGAGCTACGACGTGGTTGGCCTCCTTGGTCGTGGGGGCTCGGCCGTCGTCGAGCTGGCTGTGGATCGCGCCGGGAGGCGGGTGGCCACCAAACGCCTGGTGCTCACCGGATCGACCGCCCAGATCCACGTGGCCCGCCAGCGTCTCCGGCGCGAAGCAACCATCCTGACCAGCCTGGACCATCCCGGTATCGTTCCCGTCATCGACGTCATCGACGACGGCAGCGAGGTCGTCCTCGTGCTCCCGGTGATGGCTGAGAACCTTGAGGATCGCGTCGAGCGTCTCGGGCCCCTCCCCCCGGGTGAGGTGGCCCGCATCGGGCGGATGCTCATCGACGCCGTGGCCGCCGCCCATCGACAAGGCGTGGTCCACCGTGACATCAAGCCGGCCAACGTGCTCTTCGATGGTGCCGGTCGACCGGCCCTGGCCGACTTCGGGGTGGCCGTGACCCGCGACCTCACCGCCGGCCTGACCCAGACCGGCATGGTGGTGGGTACGCCCCATTGGATGGCTCCCGAGCAGGCCAGAGGGGAGCCCACCGGACCGGCCAGCGACGTCTTCTCCCTGGCCGCCACCTTGAGCTTCGCTGCCACCGGCGAGGGACCCTATGGTCCCGGACCGGCCGCCGCGGTCATGGCCCGGGCGGCCCGCAACCAGGTCCGGGCGGTCTCACCTGCGGTGCCCAGCGTGCTGCGCCGTCCACTCTCCCGCATGCTCGATCCTCGCCCCGAGCGCCGCCCCAGCGCCGCCGGCGTCCTCGGCGGGCTGTGCGGCACCGTCGGCACTCTACCCCCCGGAAAGCGACGGTGGCGACGAGCCGACACCCACCGCCTGGCCCACCTGCCGCTGCGGGTCCTGCGCGGGCCCCGTGAACCGCACGACCCACCCTCGCGCCGACGACGGATCGTCGCCTTGGTCGCCGCCGGATCGGGGCTGGCGGTGGTCTCAGCCGTGGTTGCGGTAGCGCTGAGCGGCGGGGACCGTTCTCTGCCGGCCGGTGCGGCTCCACGAGCGGTGTCCCCGGCGCCCGTCGCCGCCTGCACACCTCAGCCCTACCAGCCGTGTGGACAGCCCGTCCCCGCCCCCCACACCGACGGTGCCACCTGCCTGACCGGCTGGTATGACTTCGACTCGAACCCCGCCAACGGATGCGAAGCGCACTCGGACTACGTCCAGGGC
>JALZAH010000048.1 GCA_030948425.1 Actinomycetota bacterium | reverse complement strand
GTCATGGCCCGCCCGCCCCGCTCGATCCCGGTCACGGTGCCCAACGAGGCGGCCGGGACCCGCCGGGCCTGATTGGCCCGCAACGCCATCACCCGGTCGCCGGCCGCAAACTCCCGACCCCCCGCCACCATCGCCTCCGTTCCGATCGCTCCCCGCTCCACCTGGCGGGCCCGCACCGCCCCGTTGAGCACGGCCACCTCGGCAGGGCCGGCGCCGACCAGCAGGGGAGGGCGGAGAGGGGAGGCGTGTTCCCAGACGTCGAGCAGGTGGGCAACGGCGTCGCGCCCCGAGGCGACCACGGCCATCCCCGCGGCGCCGTGCACCGCTTCGACCCCCAGCACGGGCGCCGGCGCCACCCGTCCCGGCTCGGCGCGCCCGTCGATGTCGCCGGCGGCGACCAGGCCGGCGGACAGTGGCCGGTGGCGGAGAGGAAGGGTGCCGCCCTCGACGAGCACCACCTTGGCGTGGCTGCGGTCGGCGACCAGGGCGGCCAGCTGCGGTGGGGTCAGCCGGTCGGCGTGGTCGACGACGAGGATGTCAGCGGGGCGGTCGAGGGCTCGTTCTTCGCCGATGCCGGCCAGCGCCTCCCAGCGCCGCCCCCCGCCGTGGGTGGCCACCTGGTAGCCGCTGGCCTGCCACGCCCGTCGGGCCCCGTCAATCACCGCCGCCTGGGCATCGAGTCGGTCCCGACCCGCCTCCCCGGCAACGATGTCGACCCCCCGACCGCCGGCCAGAAGCTGTCGCAGCGCACATCGCCCGGCGTCATCGAGGTTGATGTCGGCGGCCGCCGCCTCCACCCGTCGGACAGCGACCATGCCGGCCCCGGCCGACACCCTCCCGGCGATGGCTCCGACGACGGCCTGGTCGGCGGCCTGGGCTTCGGGGGTGGTCCACCGGCCGGCTCCGGTGGGGACGGCGCCCGCACAGAACCGTTCGGCGCAGGCCTCGGCGTCGGTGGCGGTCATCCCCGACACCGACGTGTCCCCGATGGTGCGGATGACGTCACGGATGGTGAATGACGACGCCTTGGCGCCCAGCGCCTCGCCCACGCATCGGACATCAAAGGCGGCCGGCGCTTCGGGGCTGGCCGTCGATGGGGTCCCGGCGGTCAGGATGGCCCCGGCCCGCTCGGCGTCGAGGCCGGCACGGGCCACGGCGACCCGCCACCCGTCGGGGTCGGAGGCGAGGTCGGAGCGGCTCCTGGTGACCGCTCGTGCTGCGCTGCGCCCGGTGGCGCGCCGCCTGTCCTCGCGGTGGGTGGCCATCTGGGTGCCCCGCCGGCTCGCCGCAGTGACGACCAGGCGGGAAACATCGGCCAGATCAGCGTTGCCATCTGCTCCGATGGTCCACGCCGGGTGGTAGCCGGCCCTGGCGATGTGGTGGCGGAGGCCCAGGCGATAGACGGCCGCCAGCTCTCGCTCCGAGCGCCACAACGGGCTGCTGGCCAGTCCCGACCACCTCCCGTCGGCCGCCCGCAGAGCGTTGACCACCAGTACGTGGGTGTGGAGGTGGGGGTCGCCCGTGGCGCTGGTCGGGTGCTCGAAGCGGGCGGCCATCATGCCTTCCCCGGCGTGCTCGTAGCCGTCCTCGCCCCGCCGTACCCAGCAGGCGTGGCGACCGGCGAAGCCCAGCGCCTCGTCGACGGCCCGCCGGTGAGCGTCACCCAGGGCCGCCCCGGTGGCCCCACCCACCACGGCGGCGACCACCGACACCCCCTTGGGGGCGGCGAACGTCAGGTCCCACCCGGCCCGCCGGCGGGGGTGGCGGGGATCGCCGATCGGCCCGGTGCTCGGGTGGCGGCCTCGGAGCACGTCGCCCAGGTCGCTCAGGTCGACGTCCCCGGTCAGACCCAGAGCGGCGGCGCCGCCACCCACCCACGTCCCCGGCGTCGGGCTGTCGGCGTAGTACCGGCCGGCGCCGGGACCGATCGGGCGGACGATCAGCACGGACGGTAGATCAACACGGACGGTAGATCAGCACGGTCTCGGAGTCAGCACGGTCTTGGAGTCAGCACGGTGCTCGAACCTTGCCGGACCCGATCCCTGCTGCCACCACCCAGTGTGAGGAGGTATGCTTGCCACCACACAGGGTGAGGGAAGCTGTGATCCCCCGGCGATCATTGGTCGTGAAACCGGGGGGGAGCGAGTCACGAACCCCACCTCGCCTGTCCAACCCTTGAGGAGGGGACAGGTGGCATGGGGAAAAACGAGTGGAGCCGACCGACCACTCAGGGTTCATTGGTGGGCCAGGAGACTCGGCCACGGCCTGGGCGTGGTTTCGTCCCTGGTCATCGTTGAGCTCTCTGTCGGCTTGTTCAACCCGGCGGGGCCGGTGAGCGCCAATGTTGCGGTCGAGGTGGGGCGAACGGCCCGGGCCGAACGGTCCGTCCCCGCCCTCGAGCGGGCCGCACCGGCGGTACCCGCGCCAATCGCCATCCTCCCCACCCGGCCGTCGATGAGGTCGACGTCGGTGCCATCGGGCCAGGCGACGCCGCCGAAGGTTGCTCCTCCGGTGCCGGCCCTAACACCGGTCGGGAGCCCGACGGCGTCGGTGCCCACGCCGACCTCGGATGGTTGCGTCGTGGCCTTGGGCTACCTGGCGGCCCACGCCGCACCCGGTTTCGCCCACTTCTGTCGGCCCGGAGACCTGCACACCGCGCTCGGGCCGGCGGCCGGCTACACCTGTGTTCCCGGCACCGGATTCTCCTGTCCTGATGGGATTGCCGAGATCATCATCGCCGAGCCGACGTGTGCCGCCTCCTACGAGAATGAGGCCTCGAACTCACATTGGAACTTGTCTGCAGCGGGCGTCGTCATGCCCGGAACGGTCCAGAACGGTCGCGCATGGGATCCGTTCGGGTCGTGCCCGGCATTCTGAGACCAGCCGCTCCGGTTCAGCTCCTCCGATGACCGCGGCCCCCGGGCGGCCACCAGCAGCGATGTCCCGGCCAGAACCAACACGAGTGCCACCTCCAGAAGAGGAGAAACGGCCAGACCGGTCAAGGCCAGCGACCCGTTGGCACTCTCAGAAGCGGATGGGCTGGTGCCGACCAAGGCGGCGCTCCCGCTATCCGTGGTACCAGTACCGGCCCCGGTGACGCCCCCGCCGTCGGTGGCCCCGCTGCCCCTGCCCCCGCCGCCCGTGCCGCCGCCGGTGGAACCACCACCTGTGCCGCCGCCGGTGCCGCCGCCGGTGGTCCCACCACCTGTGCCGCCGGTGGAACCACCTCCGGCACCACCACCACCGCCCCCGCCGCCCCCGCCGCCGCCGTTCACCGGCGAGGGCGCGCTGGCGGTCACCGTGGCCGTCGTCGAGGGTGATGTCACCGTCGTGGCGGTCGGCGTTGTGCCGGTGGCTGCGGCCGAGTCCTTGATCGTGCCTTCGTCGAGGTCGGCCTGGGTGACCACGTAGCTGGCCGTGCAGGTGACGGTCCTACCTGAGGCCAGGCTCGGGCCCGTGGTCCCGGTGGCGCCGGGACAGGTCGGCCCGGAGGTCAACTTCCCGGCGGGGGCCGTCTGGGTGTCGGCCACAGTGATGTCGGTCAGCGTGACGTTGCCGGTGTTGGTGATCAGGAACGCATAGCTGACGGTCTGGCCCACCGCCGACACCGTCGTCGGACTGGCGGATTTCATGATGGTCAGCGACGGGCTTGGAGTGGTGACGAAGTTGTTCGTGATCGTGGTTGTGCACTTGACGGTGCTCCCGCCGCCGTTGGACGAACCGTCGCACTGTTTGATGGTCACCGGGGACGCCGTCGATGCACCGGTGACGGTGCATCTGACCCGCATGGCGGCACCTCCGCCGGTCCCCGAACCGTTGCACTGGTCGATGGTTGCGTTCGTCGTGTTGGCGGATGGGACGCAGTTCACGGTCGGCTGGGTCCCCCCACCCGTCCCCGACCCGTTGCACTGGTTGACCGTGACGCCTGACGTCGCCGTGCCCACCGGGACGGTGTTGGTGATCCGCACGTTGCACGTCACGTTGCTGCCACCATCGGTGACGATGCCGTTGCACTGGTCAACACTGGTGACGAGCTGGTTCGAGTTGGTGACCGTCGTGGTGCAGCCCGTGGGTGGGCCGACGCCGGTCGCCGCCAGACAGGCGGTGGCGGTCACCGTCGACTGGGTGGTGCCGCCGGGGCTGATGGTGTTTTGAATGGTCAGGTTGCAGGTCACCTCGTGACCGGCGCTCGTGGGAAAGGCCGGGGGGTCGCACTGGGTAGCCATCGGCGCGCTCGGACTGGGCGCTGCGCCGGCCGATGATGTGGAGGTTCGTCTGGGCGCCGGTGGCGTAGAGGCGGGCGCCACCGAGCGGGGTGTGATCGCTGTGTCGGCGGGCGCAGCCGGTCGAGCTTTCGGGAGCGGCTGTGACGGGCGGGCCGTCGGTGCCGTTACCGACCCGCTTGGGACCGTGGTGGTCGTGAGGCCCGGCGCCGGAGCGGAAGGCAACGTCGATGTGGTGGTGGGTGGCACGGACCCGGTGGCGGCCGGAGTGTCAGTGGCCGCAGCGGGCACGGATGCCGCAGCGAGGGCAGGGGGGGCACCCGCCCCGAACGCTGCGCTGGGCGCAACCATCAACAGGCCCCCCACCAGCGCCACACCGCTGAAGATGGCGCCCCTCGGCCGGGTGGCCCGGGACCGGATGGCGCCAGGACCCGCCGGGCGACCACGACAGACAGTGTTGAGACGTATGCGCACAGTGCTCCAATGGTGTGAATGTGCATTATGGTGATGGCTCGTCACCGGACCGTTACGAGCCCGTGACAGCTCGGCGTTCGTCCTGCCGCTCTCTGAACCGGAGCGGGCGCCTTCTGCCGAGCGGTATGGTCGGTGGGTCGTCGGAACAGAAGGATCGAACGAACTAGCGCTGCTTGGGAGCTTCCTCTTCTCGGTGGAAGGCAGTGCTGTGCTCGGCATCTCGGCCGGCTCACGGAGGCTTCTTGCCTTCTTGGCCGTGCGCCACCAGACCATGACACGAGGGCAGGTGGCGGGGGAGCTGTGGCCGGGAGCCACCGGCGAGCATGCCGGGGCCAGCCTGCGCTCGGCGGTCTCGCGCCTCGAAGGTCCGACTCGCCAAGCGGTCAAGGTGACCGCACATGACCTGGGTCTCGACGACGGTGTGGTGGTCGATGTCCATCGCGGCCAGGCCTTGGCGCACCGCTTGATCGACCCCAGGGCCGCTGCCGCGGAACCCGACATCGATGCCGTTGCCGTGTCCTCCCTCTCCAACGACCTGCTGCCCGGATGGTACGACGACTGGGCGGTGATCGCCGCTGAGGACTGGCGTCAGCTTCGCATGCACGCACTCGAGGCGGTGGCCGCTCGGCTGCTGGCCGCCGACCGTCTGGCCGAGGCGGCTACCGCGGCGCTGAGCGCGGTGCGGGCCGAACCGTTGAGAGAGAGTGCCCGGGCTGCTCTCATACGGGTGCACATGGCCGAGGGGAACCAGTCCGATGCCCTCGGGGAGTTCGACCGCTATCGAGTCCTGCTTCGTGCGGAGCTGGGCATCGAACCGACGTCCCGGCTCAGCCAGGTGCTTGCCGGCCTCCAACGGCGGTCGAGCTGAGATCCTGACCGGCGCCGTTGTGGCCGGCGGGTGCGAGTACCGTCGAGGCCATGCCGGTCCTGCTCGCCGCTGTGGTGGTCATCGCCGCCGAGATCTTCGCCCTCATCGAGGTGGTCAAGGCCATCGGGGTGTTGCCGGCCATCCTGGCTCTGCTGCTGATCAGCGCGTCGGGACCGTGGTTGGTTCGCCGCGCCGGTTTCAGCGTGTGGCGCCGCACCCAGCAGCGCCTGGCAGCCGGCGAGTTGCCCGGGCGGGAGGCGCTCGACGCCATCGTGTTGCTGGCCGGTGGGCTGTTGTTGTGCATTCCAGGCTTCGTGACCGATGTGGTCGGCCTGGCCCTTCTGGTCCCCCCGGTGCGGGCCCTGGCCGGCCGGGTCGTGGCCGGCCGTCTGGCCCGGCGGGCGGCCACGTTGTCCGCCAC
>JALZAH010000039.1 GCA_030948425.1 Actinomycetota bacterium | reverse complement strand
GCCTTGAAGTGATCCAGGTCCAAGAACAGCAGGGCGCAGGTCTTTCCCGACATGGTGGCTCGGGCCAGGGCCTGGTCGAGGCGGTCGAGGAGCAGAGCCCGGTTGGGCAGGTCGGTCAGAGTGTCGTGCAAGGCCTGATGGGCCAGGCGGGCGACGGCCACGGCCCGCTCGGTGACATCCCGGGCGTTGCACACGAAGCCCTCGATGTTGGGGTCGTCGAGGCGGTTGCTGGCGGTCACCTCCAGTGTGCGCCACGTTCCATCGGCGTGGGCGGCGCGCACGTCAAAGGTGGTCACCGCACCAGGCCGGGGCCGTATGGCGCTCATCGCCGCCGTGGCATGGGCGACGTCGTCAGGATGGGTCCAGTCGACGACGCTCCTGCCGATGGCCTCTGGCGGATCGAGCCGCAGCACCTCGTAGAGAGCGGGGCTGGCGTAGGTGAACCGCCCGCTCGGGTCGACGATGAGGATGACATCGGTCCCGTGCTCGACCAGGGCGGCGAAGCGGGCCTGGAGAGCGTCGAGGCGGGCCCGGTGCTGGAGCTGTTCGGTGATGTCCTGGATCTGGCTGACAAGGAAGATCGGCCGGTCGGCCTCATCGTGCACGGCCTCCTCGTGCACCGCCGAGACGTGGGTCGAGGCCCGCATCACCCGCCCGTCGGCGCGCAGATACCGCTTCTGGCGGGTGTAGGAGGGGATCTCCCCGGACATGAGACGTTCGAAAAGAGCCACGTCAGCGGCGAGATCGTCGGGGTGGGTGAGGTCCTGGAAGTTCTTGGCCGTCAACTCGTCGGCGCGGTAGCCGAGCATGGCGCACAGGGCGGGGTTGACCTCCAGGCACGACCCGTCGGGGGCGATGAGGGCCTGACCGAGGAGGGCGTTGTCGAGGGCCAGGCGCAGACGCGTCTGCACCCGGTGCAGCTCGGCGTCGCGAGCCAGGCGTTCGCTGACATCGCGCATGACCGACAAGACCGCCGGCCGTCCCCGGAAAGCGATGGGGGCAGAGCTGATCTCGACATGCACCACCTGGCCGTCACGGCGGACGATCGTCTCCATTGAGGCCCGTACCGTCTCGCCGGCCCGGACCTTGGCCCACCTGGTCTCGACGATCGATCCGCCCGCCGGCGGATCGCCACCCCGGAGGACCGCGCCGAGCAGATCCTCCGGCCGGCGCTCGCCCACGATGTCGGCCACGGCCCGGTTGGCGTAGGCGATCTGCCCGGTCTCGTCGATCACCAGCACCCCGTCGGGGGACAGATCGGCGATCTGGCGGGCCTGGAGCTCGGCGGCGGCCAGCGCCTGGCGATCTCTGACCCGGTCGTCGATGTCGACGTAGTGGACCAGGAGGTGGTTCGGGCTCCCGTCGGGGTCGGCCACGGTGACGAGGTTGGTGCTGACCCACACCTCCCCGCCGTCGGCGTGGCGGAAGCGCTTGTCCCTGCGGTGTTCGGTGATCTTGCCAGCAGCCAGGTCGGCCAGGAGGGACCGAGCTCCGTCCCGATCCTCGGGGGCCACCAGCTCCAACATCTCCGCACCCTCCAGTTGCTCCCGGGAGTAGCCGAGCAGGTCACAGAAGGCCTGATTGACCCGGAGATAACGACCTTCGAGGCTGACCAACGCCACGGAGATCGGTGACGCCTCCGCTGCCACCTGAAACCAATGCTTGGCGATGTCCGCCGCCTGGCGGTCGGCGCGCAGCGCGGTGGTGTCACGGATGACCAGCAGCACCCGAGGGGTTTGCCCGCCGGGGGCGGTTTGCCCGCCGGGCGCGGTTGGCTCGCCGGGGGCGGTTGGCTCGCCGGGGGCGGTTGGCTCGCTGGGGGCGGGAAGGAGTTGGGCGACGGCCACATGCCACGACGACGATGGGCCCCACGCGAACTCGACCGACCCAGCCTGCCCGGCCAGCGCGGCGCGCAGCAACGGCACCAGCACCCCCTGGTTGTCTGACCCCCAAACCTCGCTGGCCTCCCGGCCGGCCAGCTGATCGTTTCCCAAGCCAACGGCGTTGAGCCCCGGCCCGGCCGCCGTCTGCACCCGCAGGTCGGCGTCGAAGACGAACACGGCCATCCCCGGTTGGTTCTCCACCACCGTCCGGTAGCGCTCCTCGGACTCCGTCAGCGCATCGGTCGCCGCCCGCTGATCGGTGACGTCGACGGCCACGACCACGAAGCGCAACGGGTGGCCGTCCTCATGGCGCTCCATGCGAACGCGGGAGTGGACCCATCGGATCGTCCCGTCCGGGCGCAGCACCCGCTCATCGAGCTCGTAGCGGTCCTGTTCCCAAGCCAGGGCTCGGCGCCTCTGTTCCAGATGTACCGTCCGATCATCAGGATGCATCGCTTCGAGGCAGGAGGCGCCCACCACGTCGGCGACGGGCCGGCCCACCAGCTGACAGAAGGCCGGGTTGGCCTCGATGAGACACCCGTCGGGGTCCACCACCGCCACGCCGACGGGAGCGACGGCGAACGCCGCCTCCAGCAGAGCCAAGCGGGTCGCGGTGGTCCCTGGCTGGTCCCCCCCGTCCGCCTTTGTTGGCACGTCCCCGACCGTAGTTGGCACACCGAACGGTCTGCAGGGGGGCGAGGCGGGGGT
>JALZAH010000642.1 GCA_030948425.1 Actinomycetota bacterium | reverse complement strand
CCCGGCGCTCGGTGTTGGTGCTCGACGTCGGCGCCCCACGCAACGCCGCAGCGGGGCACGTCCACAACTTCTTGACCCGCGACGGCGTCCCGCCGGGCAAGCTGCTCGAGATCGGCAGGGACGAGGTACGCCGATACGGCGGCCGGGTCGAGCGGGGCGAGGTCACCGCGCTGCATTGCGACGGGGACCAGTTCCGCATCGAGGTCGACGGGTGTCATGTCGGGGCCCGGCAGGTACTTCTCGCCACCGGTGTGACCGACGAGCTGCCCGACATACCCGGCCTGGCCGAACGCTGGGGCGTCGACGTGCTGCACTGCCCCCACTGTCATGGCTGGGAGGTTCGGGACCGACGTGTCGGCATCCTGTCGACCGGGCCGTTCACCGCGCATGCCGCCACCCTGTTCCGGGCGCTGAGCAATCAGATCACCGTGCTGGACCACGTCGGTCCAGCCAGCACCGCCGAGCAACGCGAACAGTTCGACGCTCTCGGCATTCGTGTCGTGGCCGGCGAAGTCACACAGGTCGAATCAGGATCCGACGGCATGACCGGCGTGCGCTTGGCCGACGGCACCACAGTGGGGCTCGACGCTCTCGTCGTCACCCCGCGGGTGCACGCTCGGGTGCAGCCGCTGGCCGCGCTGGGGATCGAGGCGGTCGAGGTTGAGGTCGGCAGCCACTGCGTCGGTGAGTTGGTCAAGGTCGACGCCACTGGCGCCACGTCGCAGCCCGGTGTCTGGGCAGCGGGCAACGTGACCGACATACAGTCCCAGGTGATCAGCTCCGCTGCATCCGGCCTCGTCGTCGGCGCTGCGATCAACGCGACGCTCATCGCTGAGGACACTGAGCGGGCGGTTCGCGAGCACCGCTACGAGAGAGTCTACGGCGAGGCGGCCTGGGACGAGCGATACGCAAGCCACACCCACATCTGGAGCGGCAGCCCGAACCCCGTGCTCGTCGCCGAAGTCGCAGGACTATCACCGGGGACGGCGTTGGACGCGGGCGCCGGCGAGGGCGCCGACGCTTGCTGGCTTGCTGCGACGGGTTGGAAGGTCACCGGCGTGGAACTCTCCAGTGTGGCGCTCGAGCGAGCCGCTCAGCACGCGACCGAACGGGGTCTCGAGGTCACCTGGCGGCACATCGATCTCAGCGCTCATCCCGCTCCCCGCAGCTACGACCTAGTCAGTGCGTTCTTCCTGCACCTGCCCGTCGAGTCGCGACGCTCGCTGCTCGAGCACCTAGCCGCTGCCGTCGCGCCGGGCGGCACGCTGCTGATCGTCGGGCACCACCCAAGCGACGGCAAAGTGTTTCCCCGGCCGACCCTCGCCGAGACGAGCTGGACCCCCGAAGAGATCGCTCTATCGCTCGACGACGGTTGGACCATCGAGGTGGCCGAGGCGCGACCCCGCCGCGTCCCGCACCCCGAAGACGGTCACGAGGTCATCATCCACGACGCTGTCCTACGCGCTCGCAGGAACCGCCATAACACTGAGGCGGCCTAAAGATCTGCGGCGTCGGCAAGCGGACCGGCCGAGAGACGCTGTAGCTGGGGCCGTCCGTGTCGCTACCTCGAGTGCTGCGCACGTCAGCATTGCCAAGGCCGCCCAGATTCTGGGTCTGGAGCTGGTGTCGGTGCCCGTCGACGATGCCCAGCGGCTACGGGTGGACCTGCTCCCTGACGACCCGTCCGATGCGGTCCTGGTACTAACAGCAGGCACGGTGGCCACAGGGGCGATAGATCCCCTCGACACCGGCTCCGGTGCTCGGTGGCGGCATGTGGACGCGGCTGGGCGGGTCCGTTGCGCCTGACCCGGCACGCCGGGTTGCTGACCGGGATCGAGGCCGCGGACTCGGTGGCGGTCTCGGCGCACAAGTGGCTCTACCAGCCCAAGGAGTCCGCCCTGGTGCTGTTCGCTGAAACCGACCGGGCGCACGCCGCAGTCAGCTTCGGCGGCGGCTACCTGGCCGCCCCCAATGTCGGGCTGTCCGGCTCGCACGCCAACACTGCACTGCCACTGGTCGCGACTCTGCTGGCCTGGGGCCGCACCGGTCTCGCCGCTCGGATCGAAGCCGACATGGCCGTCGCCGAACGGCTCGCCGAGCTCGTCACTGCCGAGGATGACTTCGAGCTGTGGAACGGCCGACTACCGGCGTGGTCAACTGGCGATCCCGTGACCAGGATCCCGCCGTCGTACGCAACCGGATATCCGATGCGTGGGTCAGCCTGGCCGACATTGCCGGAGAGTCCTGGTTCCGCTCGGTAGCGGCCAACCCGCTGGCCGACCCCCAGCGCGTCATCAACGCCCTACGTCAAGCGCTCAACTCTGGTTGAGCTCCAACTTCCCGTGGCCCGATCAACCAGCGGGACGCGCATCGAGTACAAGCTGTTGAGGGTCATGCTTGCCGGGCTGATGACCGCTGGTCTGCGAGCTGTGCTCAACATGGCATCTGGTGAGCTGGAGCTGCATCGGCTGGAGGCGAACATCCAGCCTGCCAACGTCGCGTCGATCGCTCTTGTCCAAAGACTGGGCTTCGAGCGAGGGCCTATCTGCCCGGTACCAATGGTCGGTGGCGACTGGCGCGATCACGAGCGCTGGGCGTTGCGTTCGGAACAGTGGCCTGGTTGAGCCAGGCGCCAAGCATCGCCTTCCCTGTCCCGCCGGCCGATCCTCTTGGGGGATGGCCCGAGCGGCGGTAGACGATGCCTCTTCGGTCCGGTGATCACCACTATCCTCGGAGCGTGCAAGCTGTCTACGAGGCCGCCGGTGCTGATGTCGGATTGCTCCGACTGGCACGTGCCTGGCATGCCCGGGTGATGGCCGACGAGGTGGTGAGCCACGCTTTCAGCCACGGCTTTCATCCCGAACACAGCGAGCGGCTCGCCGCTTACTGGGGTGAGGCGCTTGGGGGGCCAGCGACGTACTCGGCCACCTACGGCGACGAGACAGCGGTCGTGCGAATGCACAGCGGCAACGGGCGTCACGAGGAGATGGACCGTCGCGCCATCACCTGCTTCGACGAGGCGCTTGCTGACGTAGGCTTCGCCGCCGACGATCGAGTGTGGCAGGTGCTTCACGACTACTTCGCGTGGGCAACCACGACCACAATGTCCCGCTACCACCGGTCCCAAGACGATGTGCCTGAGGGTCTGCACATCCCGCACTGGTCTTGGGACGGACGTGTCGGCTGAGAAGGTCAGGACGATTGAGATAACCCCGTACCTGACCCGGCCGTCGGAGCGCCCAGCGCCGCGGCCGCAAGGGGATCCCTGGGCGGGCACATCGGCCGCCCTCGGCTATCGCACTATCGCATCCCGTTGCTGCCAACGCGTTTATAGTGTGAGAGGGGCGGCTGGAGGGGAGTGCCGCCCGGGGTGGGCGTCGAGGGCGGTGCCGGTCGGTGGGGTCGGAAGCCGATGGGAGCGACGACCGCTGCGAGCAGCAGGCACGCCGCTCCGACGGTGACGGCTAGGTGGTAGCCGTGCACGAAGGATTGGGTGGCGGGTTGCTGGTAGGCGGACCCGAGGGTGTTTGTGTTGGCACTGATGTGCGCCCCGGCGACGTTGTGGACCTGTTCGAGCGCCCGGCTACGGATGGGGGCTGGGAACCGGCCGATCTTGGCGATGAGACGTCACCTGAGCGTCTTTGTTGAGCACGGCGATGGCTTCACCGCTCAAATTGCGAAGGACCAGCTCGTCGTCGCTCAGCCTGTCCCCGATGTTGTGCCGGCGCGGCATCAACCAGTTCGCTCTTTGGGCGATCTATCCAGCGTTCTCCAGGTCGGCCAACCGCCTGTCGATGTCACTCTTCTGACGATGGAGGTCAGCGATCTGCTGTTCCGTGGTTGGCGGTGTCCCGCAACAACCACACGAACATGGTGTTGACGGCTCTGTTGCTGTGGACTCGCTCATACCGCAGCGGCATGTTGTGCCTGTTGTGGTCATGGTTGTGCCTTTCTTTCGGAGGATGCTCTCGGGTGCCGCTTGACCTTGCGTGTGCCCGGAGCGGCGCTCGTCGACGTCTTCTGCCGGATCTGGAGAAGATTTGCTCCGCAGTTCGGACCGCAGGATGCCTGGCTCGAAGCATCGTCAGATAACGACTCCGTGAGGATGATGCGGATGTCGTCTCGCAGACGCGCTAAGGAGGCCATCTCCTCGTCGAGCTGGCCCAGTCGAGCTTCAAGCAGGTGTCGGGTGCCGCCACACGGGCACATCCCGCGGTCGCGGACGTCGACCAGGCCGGCTATGTCGTCCAGGCGCAACCCGAGGCGTTGGGCGCGCTTGATGAAACGGACCTGCTCGATAGCCTCAGCGCCATATAGCCGGTACCCGGATGGACTGCGGTCGGGTGCTGGTAGCAGCCCGATCCGTTCGTAATAGCGCAGGGAATCGGCCGATGTTCCGACCTCGCCGGCGAGCTTTGAGATCGTGAGCCCATCCACGCTTGGAACGATAAACCCTGGAGTCGGGTCCAAGGTCAAGTACTGATCTCAGAAATAGGCTGAGGGCGCAGCGCCGAGGGTCGGAGGATGGTGCGTCGCGAAGTACACCGTCAACGGAGAGACGCAGCCGTCCCAGCGCTTTGAGTGGTGGTCCGCCCCCTCGAGGACGGTTGGTCGGCGTGAGGATCGCTGACTCCGGATCTACACGCGATTCTGTCGATTACCGCATGCGGCAGGAGGGTGACTGGTTGCCGGCAGGGAGGTGACACCGTGCTTCGAGGCGGTCCTGGCCAGTGAGGGCCGGTTACTCTGATCGCCTCGCGCGGCGCCTCCCTTGGATAGTCTCGCGCCCATGGCGAGCTGTCTGGTATGGATCTCTGGAGCTTCGAGCGGGATCGGGCTGGCGATGGCCCGCTCTGTCCCCTGGGAGGATGCCCGGGTGATCAACATCAGTCGCAGGGAGGCACCCGAAACGGAGCATCTCGATGCGGACCTGGCGGACACTTCGTCATGGGCGAGGGTGGGATCGTCGTTCCGAGAGGAGCTGGACGGTTTCTCGGGGGAGCGCGTGGCGTTCGTTCATGCCGCCGGGAGCGTCCAGCCGATCGGGTTCTCCGGCGAGGTCGACACCACCGCATACAGCGCGAACGTGGTGTTGAACAGTGCGGCTCCCCAGGTCCTCGGCCACCTCTTCCTGGCCGCCGCTCGCCATGTAGACGCCCAGCGCCACCTCGTCATGATGAGCTCGGGGGCGGCACGCAGCGTGTACCCGGGATGGTCGTCCTATGGGGCGGGCAAGGCCGCCGTGGACCAGTGGTGCCGCAACGTCGGCGCCGAGCAGAGCCGCCGCGGCGGCGTCCAGGTGCTCTCGATAGCTCCCGGGACGGTCGACACGGGGATGCAGGGGCAGCTTCGCGACACTGCCGAGGAGGACTTCCCCGAGCGCCGCAAGTTCGTGGACCTCCACCAGGCGAACCAGCTCAGCGATCCGTACGACATCGCCCGCAAGATCTGGGACGTGATCGACCGCGGGCTCGA
>JALZAH010000595.1 GCA_030948425.1 Actinomycetota bacterium | reverse complement strand
GTCCGGGAGATGTCGGCCTGGACGCCGACCTCGACGTCGAAGTGGTTGTCGACCTCGGCCGGGAAACGGCTCAGGTGGACGATGCGCTTGTCCCCCCTGGGGTTGACCTTCACCGGATCGAACTCCTGGAGCTCGAAGCCTACGGCGATGATGACATCAGCATCGTCGAACCCGAAGTTGACATAGTCGTGGCGCATGAAACCGACGGCACCGAGGGCGTGGGGATGGTCGTCAGGGAAGACGCCCTTGCCGTGGAAGGTGGTGGCGACGGGCAGACCCAGCGTCTCCGAGAACCGGATCAAGGCTTCCTTGGCCCCGGCCCGAGCCGCCCCATGGCCGGCCAGGACGACGGGGCGCAAGGCGGTGGTCAGGACCTCGCACACCCGGGTGATCTGTGACGGTGACGGCTCGTCGGCTTGGGGCACGTTCACCGGGAGGGGTTCGGAACCCTCCACCGTCCGGTGCCCCTCGATGTCCTCGGGCACGGCCAGATAGACGGCGCCGGGACGTTCCGTCTGGGCCAGCTTGAACGCCTTGCGGACCATCTCGGGAACCGATCCGGCCGTCGGTACGAGGGCCGCCCACTTGGTGACCGGCTCGAACATCGACACCAGGTCCACGCTTTGGTGCGACTCCTTGTAGATCCGGTTGAGACCAACCTGAGCGGAGAGAGCCACCATCGGTGTGCTGTTGGTGGTGGCGTCGGCTACGCCCAGCAGCATGTTGATGGCGCCCGGCCCAAGCGTCGACGAGCACACGCCGGCCGTGCCGGTGAGCCGCCCGTAGATCTCAGCCATGAACGACGCCGCCTGCTCATGGCGAACCAGGATGTAGCGGATGCCCGAGGCCACCAGGGCCTCCGTCAAGCGGATGTTCTCCTCCCCCGGGATACCGAAGACATAACGGACCCCCTCGTGCTCCAAGCAGCGGACGATGAGGTCGGCGACGCGTTCGTCAGGTGCGGTGGTAGGCCTGTCGGTCACGGTCGACGAGCGTAGAGCAACGTCGGCGGCGGGCTGGCAGCCCGGGTGCTCACATCCGCTGAACGTGGCCGCCCAGGTTGGGGAGAAGCTCAGCCAAGGGTCGCTCGGCCACCTCGGCCGCCGGGCGGGACAGATAGAACTCCGTGTGGAAGGATCCGTCCGCCTCCTTGCCGGTGACGTCCAAGCCGGACTCGTCGAGGTGACGAAGCGTGAAGTCCCGCTCCTCGTCGCAGGAGAAGCGGCGTTGGGGGAATGTCCGCCCTAACAGGCGCTCGGTGGTCAGGCCCCTCTCGGCCAGCACATCGGCGATGTCGTGGTAGGAGAACCGACGGAGGGTGAACGCCGCCAGCCACGGGGTCGCTCCCCCGTCGCGGGCATCGAAGAGGTGAGCGAAGGTCTTGGCTGTGATGTAGCCGACCCCGCCGGTGACGGTGATCAGGTCGGCCTCGCCGACCACCCGGGCCAGGTCCGGTGATGGTGGTGCCTCCTCCAGGTTCTCCACCGCTCCGTGCTGGAGCAGACCGACCTTCTCGGCGTAACCGATGGCTCGGTCGGAGACATCCAGGCCGGCGACCGAGGGAGGATCACTGAGCAGATGATCGGCGTAGTAGCCACGGTCCAACTCGGTCAGTTCCTCGGCGGAGAGAGCAGCTACGTCCGGGCTGCGGTAGTGGCTCACCAAGTCGTCCATGGTCAGGTCGCAGCGCAGGAGTGCAGCGTTGACGCCGTAGGAGCAACACAGGTCGAGAACCGTCGGTTCTCCCTCTCCCCGCTGCGCCGCCTGGGCATCGAGCAGGGCCGAGAACAGTTGCTGACCGTGGTGGGGTATCTCGTAGCCGAGGCTTCCGAGCTCTGCGTAGTACTCCCGTGGATCGTGTCCGTTGTACACGCTGTCGAAGTTGGCCTTGCCGTCTTCGAGATCCGGGTTGGGAAGCACTTCTTCGATAGTCATCATCGCTTTCTCGGCTGGGCGGGCCATGGGGGTGTGGCCCGAGCGACGTACCCTCCAACCGGCACACGACACCGGGTCCGCCCGAGCAGGCGTGGCTATCAGTATACCCCGACCCCCGGAACCCCAACAAACACCCCAAAGTGTCCTTCCGGACCGGGCGTCAGTGGAGGAGCGTCCTGGCCACCACGACGCGCTGCACCTGGTTGGTGCCCTCGTAGATCTGGGTGACCTTGGCGTCGCGCATCATGCGCTCCACCGGGAAGTCCCGGGTGTACCCGTTACCCCCGAAGATCTGCACGGCGTCGGTGGTGACGGCCATGGCCGAGTCGCCGGCGAAGCACTTGGCTGTGGCCCCGGCCGCGGTCAGCTCACCGGCGGTATCGCCCTCGTCGATCATGGCGCACGCCCGGTATGTCAGAGCACGCGATGCCTCGGTCTTCATGGCCATGTCAGCGAGCATGAACTGCAGCCCCTGAAGCTCGGCGATGGGGCGACCGAATGCCTGACGGTCCTTGAGGTAGCCGGTCGCCTGGTCGATGGCGCCCTGGGCGATGCCGACCGCCTGGGCGGCGATGGACGGACGACTTCGGTCGAGGGTGTGCATGGCGATGCGGAAACCCTGACCTTCCTCGCCGATGAGGTTGGCGGCCGGGATGACGACATCGTCGAGGATGATCTCGGCGGTCGGGCTTCCCCGCATGCCCATCTTGGATTCCAACTTGCCGACCTTGATGCCGTGATCGCGCTCCACGACGAAGCAGCTCACCCCCCGGGCCCCGGCGGACGGGTCCGTCTTGGCGAACACCACGTAGATGTCGGATATCCCGGCGTTGGTGATCCAGTGCTTGGAGCCACTCAGGACATACGAGTCGCCGTCCCGACGGGCCCGGGCCTTCATGGCGGCGGCGTCGCTGCCGGCGTCGGCCTCCGAGAGGCAATAGCTGCCCTGCATCTCACCGGTCGCCACCTTGGTCAGGTACCGCTGCTTCAACTCCTCGGACGCCCAGTTCGTGATGGGCTTGGTCGACAGGCCGTTGATGGCCAGCATCAGACTGGTCGAGCCGCACACCCGGGCCAGCTCCTCGATCATGATGGCCTGGGTCACGTTGTCTGCGCCCGCTCCGCCGTACTCGGCGGGGATGCCGAGACCGGGCAGCTCCAGCTCCACGCAGGCCTTGAAGTTGTCCCACGAGTACTCGCCGGTCTCGTCGATGTGGGCGGCGTTGGGGGCGATCTTGTCTTCACAGAAGCTACGCATGGACGCTCGGAAGTCATGCTGCTCCTGGCTGAGCAGGATGGGTTGCATGCCCCATTGTCGCGCCGACCGGCCCGTTATCGTAGGACGTCCTATGAAATGAGGCGGGACAGCCGTCCATAACCCAGGGCCCGTCCAGCGGAGTGCCGCCTAACGTCTGGTCGTGCTCGCTCTTCTCTTCCCTGGTCAAGGTTCGCAACGCCCCGGCATGGGAGCGCCCTGGCAGGGGCACCCCTCGTGGAAGCTCACCGAGGAGGTCGCTGACGCCTCCGGGCGCGACGTCGCCTCCCTGCTCCTCGACGTCGACACCGACACCCTCAAAGCCACCCGCAACGCCCAGCTGGCGGCCTTCACCCTCAGCCTGGTCATCCTCGATGCCGCTCGGGCCGAGGGACTCGACCAGGCCTCGGTGGTGGCCGGCGCCGGTCACAGCCTCGGCGAGTACAGCGCCCTGGTGGCCGTCGGCGTTCTCTCGGTCGCCGAAGGGGCCCGATTGGTGGCCGCTCGAGGCGAGGCCATGCAGGCCGCCGCCGATGTCGCCCCGGGCACCATGGCCGCCATCCTCGGCCTTGACGCCGACCTGGTCGTCCAGTCGTGCGCCGACGTCGAGGGATCCTGGGTGGCCAACGACAACGCCCCCGGGCAGATCGTGATCGCCGGCACGGCGTCGGGGGTAGACGCCGCCGGGGCCAACGCCAAGAAGCGGGGCGCCAAGCGGGTCATGGCACTTGCGGTGGGAGGAGCGTTTCACTCGCCGCTGATGGCGTCGGCGCAGAGCGACCTGGACTCGGCCCTGGCCGCGGCAACGTGGGGTGGCGCCCACGCTCCGGTGGTGGCCAACGTGGACGCCGTCGCCCACGACGACGGGTGGTCGGATCTGCTCTCCCGGCAACTGGTCTCCCCGGTGCGGTGGCGAGAGTCCATGCTGGCCCTCCCCCAACTGGGCGTCACCATCACCGTGGAGCTCGGCCCCGGCTCTGAGCTGTCGGGCATGGTCAAGCGGACGCTCGACGGCGTGGAGCGAGCCCATGTGGCCAAGCCCGAGGATCTGGCTGCGGTGGCCGGGCTCGGCGAGAGTCGATGACTCAAGCGATGAAGAGGTTCTCCCACCCACTGCGCAGCTGTTCGGCGACCGCCGACGGGGCCAGCTCCAGGGCCAGGGGGGCGATGGTGTCAACGATGGCTCGCTGGTCGGCATAGTGGTGGGCGGCACCTCGGAACAACGGGACCCGCAGATCCACCAGTCGCTCCGGCGCTTCGCCCAGGTAGCCCCAGAGGGTGTACGCCCACTCCATGTCGTAGATGACCGGTGCCCGCCCGACGCTCGCCGCTCGTTTCGCCCCACAGGCGAAGCAGCCGGCGACCACATCGTTGGTGTGTTCGCCCGGGGTCAGGACCAGTCGGTCGGCGAACCGCTTGGCCAGCTTCATGCCGTACCCCAGGTCGGGGCCGGGTTGGCCGAAGCCGTGCCCGACAGGGACGGCCTGTCGGGTCAGGTCAGCGGGCCGGTCGGCCCGCCAC
>JALZAH010000593.1 GCA_030948425.1 Actinomycetota bacterium | reverse complement strand
GGCGATGACCTCGCGCACGTCGTAAGGGCGGCGAAGATCCGCCGACACCACCCCGGCGAGCTGGCCGGGGTCGACCGCCGGAGGCTCTGTCGGGGTCACGTCCCAGGGTTGGGGGCAGCGCCGGGCGAGCGTCGAGACGATTCCCCGGACGATGCCGAGGGCGTGGCCGTCATCGATGGCCAGATGGTCGGTCACCCCGGATCGACGGGCGTGCAGGTCACCACCCCCGAGCTCCTCGGCGGTGACCACCTCACCGGTTGCCGCCTTCACCAGAGGTGGTCCCCCGAGAAAGATCGTCCCCTGGTTGGCCACAATGACAGCTTCGTCGGCCATGGCCGGCACGTAGGCGCCCCCGGCCGTGCAGCTGCCCAGCACGGCCGCCACCTGGGCTATCCCCTCGGCGGACATGGTGGCCTGGTTGTAGAAGATGCGGCCGAAGTGCTCGCGGTCGGGGAACACCTCGTCCTGGGTGGGCAGGTACGCCCCGCCGGAGTCCACCAGATAGATGCACGGCAGGCGATTCTGCCGGGCCACCTCCTGGGCGCGCAGATGCTTCTTGACCGTCATTGGGAAGTACGTCCCTCCCTTGACGGTGGCGTCGTTGGCCACGATGACGCACTCGCGACCACAGACCCGGCCGATTCCGGTGATGATCCCCGCCCCGGGCGCCCCGTCGTCGTAGAGGCCGTACGCTGCCAATGGGGACAGTTCGAGGAAGGGGGAACCGGGATCGATCAGTGCATCGACCCGGGCCCGGGGAAGGAGCTTGCCCCGCTTCACGTGGCGGGCCCTCGACGACTCGGGACCACCAACGGCGGCCCGGGCCAGCTCGGCGGCCAGATCGGTGGCCAGGGCCCGGTTGGCCTCCACGTTGGTCGCAAACGCCTCGCTGGTCGGATCAACGGTCGACGCCAGAGCAGGCCAGGCGGGGGTCGGGGCGGCCATCGCCCGATGATGGTAGCCACCGGGCCCCTGTCTCAGCTTCGAGCGAGGACCTTACAGGGCCCAGGGGTCGGCACTACGTTCGGCCCACCACATCCTCCAGGGGAGAGCCTCGATGGCCGACGTCGCCACCATCACCCGCGTCCGACGAGTCTTCGGTCTGGCCCGGACGGGTAGGTTCGCTCCATGCGACTGAGCGCCCGTAACCAACTTCAAGGCACCGTCATAAGTGTCGATCACGGAGCGGTGATGTCGACCGTTGTCCTCCGGCTCTCGGGAGGCCAGGAAGTGACCGCGGCCATCACCAGAGACGCCGCCGAGGGACTGGAGATCACCGTCGATGAGACCGTCACGGCCATCATCAAGTCGACCGAGGTGATGATCGGCAAGGACTGAGTTGCCCGGGCAAGCTGTGGCCTGGGCGCGCCCTGCGTGGCAGAGTGGCCGTCAGGGGACAGATAGAGCTCTCCCGGTAACGCTAAGGAGCGTCATGAGCTTGGTTCAGACCGTACGGGGCACTACCTCCACATCACCGACGATGTGCTTCCCTACCTGCTCGACCACGGTGTGACCGAAGAGCAGATCGACATGATGCTCGTCGACAACCCTCGCCGGATCTTCGAGAACGTGGGGGCATACTGATGATCGAGGAGCCCTTCGACAGCACCGGCGTCGTCCGTCACGACGATGGGGTCAAGCACTACAGCGATCTGCCCTCCTCGGTCCTGGCCATGCTCCATATGTCGGTGGAGCGCTTCGCCGACGCCGAGGCCGTCGTCGTGGTCGACGGTCCCCGGGTCACCTACCAGGACCTCTGGGATCGGGCGACGAGGGTGGCCGGAGGCCTGCGGTCGGCGGGCATCACCCGGGGCGACCGGGTGGCGCTACGCAACGAAAACGGCTTGGAGTGGGTGCTGGCGTTCTTCGGAACGCTCATGGCCGGCGGCGTGGTGGTCCCGGTCAACACTCGCTTCACCGACCCCGAGGTCGCCTACGTCGTCGACGACTCAGGAGCCGCCTATGTGGTGGAGCCAGGAGCCACCCTGCCCGACGGAGACCCCTACGTCGAGGACCTGGCGCTGGACGACCTGGCCGCCATCTTCTACACGTCGGGGACGACGGGCTTCCCGAAGGGAGCGATGACCAGCCACGAGAACTTCCTGACCAACTCCGAGACCTGCCGCCGCGTCATCGGCATGCCCGAGACCGACCCAACGGTGCGCAACCTCATCAGCGTCCCCCTGTTCCATGTGACGGGTTGCAACAGCCAGCTCCTGCCCACCCTGGCCCAGGGGGGCACGGCCGTGGTCATGGCCGCCTTCGAGGTGAAGCGCTTCCTGGCGGCCATCGTCGAGGAACGCATCTCGGTGGTGACCACTGTCCCCGCCATCTTCTGGTTGGCCATCAGCCAGAAGGACTTCGTCGACTTCGACGTCACCAGCGTGCGCTTCGCCACCTACGGCGGAGCCCCCATCGCCCCCGACCTGGTCCGCAAGGTCAAGGCCGGGTTCCCCGAGGCCAGTGTCGGCAACGGTTTCGGGCTCTCGGAGACCTCCAGCGTCTCCACCTTCCTGCCGCACGAGTTCGCCGACACCCACGCCGACTCCGTCGGCTTCGCCGCCCCGGTCTGCGACCTGGCCCTGGCCGACGTAGACGTCGACACCGGCGTGGGTGAGCTGCTCATCAGGGGCGCCAACGTGGTCATGGGCTACTGGAACAAGCCAGAAGCCACCGCCGATGCGTTTCGAAACGGCTGGCTGCACACCGGCGACCTGGCCCGCCTCGACGAGGAAGGGTTCACCTACATCGTCGACCGGGCCAAGGACATGATCAATCGCGGCGGTGAGAACGTGTACTGCGTCGAGGTGGAGAACGCCCTGGCCGCAGCCCCAGGCGTCTTCGAGGTGGCGGTCATCGGCGTGCCGGACCAGATGATGGGCGAGAAGGTAGGGGCGGTCATCGTTCCCGCCCCGGGCACCGAGTTCGATCGTCAGGCTCTCCTCGATCACGCCCGGGCCCACCTGGCGGACTTCAAGGTTCCGCAGTACCTGGTCATCCGCACCGAGACGTTGCCCCGCAACGCCGGGGGGAAGGTCCTCAAGCCGGTGCTGCGTGATCAGACCGAGTGGGGTGAAGCTCTGCGCTGAGACACGTCGATCAGTACCTCGAGGCGAGCTGAAGCCCGTCCGGCTCGACCGGTTCAGCTCAGCAGGTACGCCAAGGGGCTGGTCAGAAACTGGTCGAGGATCTCTCTGACGTCGCGGTAGACGTGAAGCGCACCAGCTTCGCTGAGCTCGTGTTGGCTGAATCCACCGGTTTCGACGGTGACACAGCCGATGCCGGCGGCTCGGGCCGCTTGCACGTCCCACACGCTGTCGCCTACGGCAAGAGCCCGCTTGGGGTCAATCGACGCCGTCTCCATGGCGACAAGGAACACCTCGGGTGCCGGCTTGGAGTCGTCGATGTCGTCGGCGGTGGTCTGGCCGTCGATGGCGTCGTCGCAATCCAGGATCTTGCGCAGGGTCGACAGCTCATCGGCGGGAGCCGACGTGGCCAACACCACCGCTACGCCGCAGTCATGAAGTCGCCGAAGAAGCTGCACGGCGCCAGGAAAGGGCTTGACGTCATTGACGAGCTCTCGGTAGCGCTGCGGTCGAGCGGCGGTGGCGTCGGGACTGTCATGGCCAAGAAGGTCGGCCACCAGTTGGTCTCCGCCCATGCCGATCAGGCGGTGGATGGCATTCATGGGGACCCACTCGCCAGCGTCACGAAAGGCACGGGCCCAAGCCAGGGAATGGAGGTAGTTGTTGTCGAGCAGGGTGCCGTCCACGTCGAAGAGCACCCCAGGTCGAAGACTGCCGCTCATGTCGGGGACTCTTGTTTCTCGGAGGTGGGCGCTGTCAAAACGGCTTCCGTCAACACGCCCCCCAAGGCCCGCCAGGTGCGGCCACCCAGTACGGCTGATCCGTCACAGCTCTGCCCTGACCCTTCGGGTCCGGCTCCTGTGCCCACCACGGCCACGCGTCGCCCAACTTGCCAGCGCCTTCCATGGGAGCTCTAGCGGCGAGAGGAGCCCGCCCGGTCGGTCCCAGGAACCGACCCACCGGCGCAGCGAAACGGCCCAGAGGACGGGTCACCCCGGTACACGCCGCTCCGGTGGACTTCCTGGCGAACATCAACAGCTGCGCAACCATGGGGGTCAACCTCCGTCCCGGTGCCCGAGTCGAGCGCCGATGGTCATCTACCCCACGCAGCGTCTTGCAAACTTCTGCAAGCGCATGTGATCTGAGTCACAAGACCCGCTGCGGCATAGCAGAAGGTCAGCTCCGTGTCAGGTCCCTGCCATCGCCATCCATGAGATGGCGAGGCAAACCGACCGAGCGCCCCTGGATCAGTCCCAGGGGCGCGCCAGTCGTCGATCAGCGAGTCCCACCCCGTCGTCTGTCCCACAACCACCGCAAAGTGAGGAACTCCACAACCCGCTTCAGCACGTCATATTCCCGTCTGGTCGCGGTTGTCAGACGTACCTACCGGGCGATCCGCCTCACGGCTGTCGTCGGTGCCTTCCTCGTGTCGACCGGCTTCCTTGCCATCCTGCTTGGCAACATCTTCACCACGGCGGTTGATGCTCTCCCCGACGTTGTCGGGCGCCATGGTCGACGCTGGCTGCTCAGCATCCGACCCGGGCTGGACCGGCTCGTGCTCAGGTGGCTCGCTGCCGAACGCCCGAGCGGTACCGGTGGCCTGCCGTTCATCGGTGCCGTCGTTCCTGCCCTCGTACGGCGGAACTGCGGCCTTACCCGTGTCGAGGTCACCACCCGGGTTCGGATTGGTCCCTTGGTGATAGTCGTTCCCTACACGATCGCCCTTTGGCGGATTCGTCTCAGCCATGTGGCCCTCCCTGTGTGTGTGGCAACGGCCCCATCCGGTCTCACGACCCGTTCCTCATTTCCCCTTACCCGTTCCCGTGGGTATCGTAACGGTCAAGTTGTATAATCGCCGCAAATCCTGCTATGTCGTCGAAGACGGCACAGTCGTTGAAGGCTCGCTACTGGCGCCGGTGAGACCTGAGGCAGGGTACCCGCCACGCGAACGCCCTCAGCTCCATGAGCCGATCCCACGGGCGACCACCGCATGCCCCCACCACCCCAGTTCGACCAGGGCCTCTGCGATGGTTCTTGGAGCGGACGACGGGATTCGAACCCGCGACCCTCACCTTGGCAAGGTGATGCTCTACCAGCTGAGCCACGTCCGCAAGCGGTGCCAAACCTTAGCAGGACCGGCCTGCGGTCACCACCGCCTCACCCACCGGGGAAGGCGGTGACGACACACTCCACATGGGGGTAGCGCACGCCGGGGTAGGGCAGGGATAGGCCGGTCTCACCGGTAGGACAAACCGGAGCGCCAGGCGTGCCCGACAGCACCCGGACGACCCTGACACTGGCCCCGGGCGACCCGCAGCGAACGGCGGTCGCCGAGTAGCGGGGATGGCCCCCGGCCACCCCGTTCTGCCTGAGGCACTGGCCCACCAGCTTGGCTGACGCCTTGGCCTCGGCCGGCCCTTGGCTCCCCGCCCCGCTCGTGGCTTGGACGGCGCCCACCACCACGATGAAGGCGATCAGGGCGACGGGCGCCCAACGGTAGGGACTGCGCCACGATGCCCGAGCCGCCTTGTTGGTGGCCGGGCCCCCGTCGGCCCCAACCGGATCCCAGCCGGGGGGGCGGGGCGGGGCATCCGCTCCGGGGCGCCAACGAACCCATTGGTTGAGATCCTCGCTCCACCACCGGATCACGCCGTTGGGAGCCCGGTGCCACCGAACGCCTCTGTGGCGGGCCGATTCGTCTGGTGGCGCGGCCTGGGCGGACGTCGCCGGGCCGGCCCCCGTGCGCGAGGGCCGGGGGTTCTGTTTCGCCCGAGCAGCGCCCGAGCGAGACGACTTGGCCATGGCCAACTCTGGCACGCGGCCGAAGTGTTATCGAAGCAACCGCGACAGCCGGCGGTCGGCCAGCAGCTTGCCGCCGGTCTGGCAGGTGGGGCAGTACTGCAGCGACTTGGTGGAGAACGAGACCTCCCGTACCGTGTCTCCACACACCGGGCAGGCCTCCCCGGCCCGACCGTGCACGGCCATGCCGCTTCGCTTCTCCGCCTTGAGGCCCTTGGCGGGCATACCTGCCGATCGCCCAACAGCATCGCTCAGCACCCCGATCAGAGCAGCATGGAGGCGTTGGACCTCGCTGTCGTTGAGCTTTCCGGCGGTTCGGAACGGTGAAAGGCGGGCCCGGTGCAGGGCCTCGTCGGAATAGGCGTTGCCCACCCCGGCCAGGACCGACTGGTCGACCAGAAGGTTCTTCAGGTTGGCGCCCCGCCCGGACAGCACGGTGCGAAGGGACTCGACACCGAACGACGCGGCGAGAGGATCGGGCCCCAGCCGGGCCACGCCATCAACCTCGTCGGGGGAGGTCACCACCCACAACGCCAGGCGCTTCTCCGTACCCTGCTCGGTCACATCGAGCCCCGACCCCGTGGACAGCCCGAGACGAAGGGCGAGGGGGCCCTTGCCGGGGCGGGCCCGGGCCGGCGGGGTCTTCTCCCGCCACTGCACCCAGCCACCACGGGCCAGGTGGGTCACCAGCCACAGCCCGCCCGTATCGACCAGCAGGTACTTGCCTCGTCGCTCGGTTCCGACGACGATTCGCCCGACGAGATCGTCGATCGGTGGCTGATAGGTCTTCAGGGCGGCCAGCGAAGCGAGCTCCGCCCGTTGGACTGTGGTCCCGGTGGCCTTCTCGGCGATGAAACGGGTGAGGGCCTCCACCTCCGGCAACTCGGGCACGGCTCAGCGCCCTGAGTGCCCGAAACCGCCGAGTCCCCTCGGAGACGCCTCCAACGTGTCGACGCTCCGGAGCACGACGTGCTCGACGGCGCTGACAACAAGTTGGGCGATGCGGTCACCGCGGCGAACCTCGAACGGCTCGGTCGGGTCAGTGTTGAGGAGAATGACCTTCACCTCGTCTCGGTAGCCGGCATCGATCAGACCAGGGGCGTTGGCCACGGTCAGGCCATGGCGCAGCGCATTCCCGCTGCGGGGCAGGACGAAGCCGGCATAGCCGTCGGGAATGGCCACAGCGATCCCTGTCGCCACCAGGACCCGCCCCCCTCGAGGCCCGACGGTGACGGCGACGCGGGCAACGAGGTCCAGGCCGGCGTCGCCGGGGCGAGCGTAGTCGGGCAGAGCCAGATCCGGGTCAAGACGGACCACGGGGAGCTCCTGCACGGGCCCAAGCTACCGCCCGGGTGCGTGGCCACAGGCCGGGCCTCTACCGTGACCGGATGCTCGCCTGGATGGACCTGGAGATGACGGGGCTCGACCCCACCCGCCATGTGATCGTCGAGATCGCCACCCTGCTCACTGATGACGATCTGACCGTGGTCGCCGAGGGACCCGACATCGTCGTCAGCGCATCCGCCAACCAGTTGGCCGTCATGGATGGCGTCGTTCGCTCGATGCACTCTCGAAGTGGTCTCCTGGCTGCCATCGAGGCGTCCGAGACGACTCTGGCCGACGCTGGGGCAAGCACCTTGGAGTTCCTTCGCGCCCACATCGCCACGGCCGGGACGGTGCCGCTGTGCGGTAACTCGATCGGCACCGACCGACGGTTCCTGGTCGCAGCGCTGCCCGAGATCGACGCCTTCTTGCACTATCGGTCCATCGATGTCTCCACCATCAAGGAACTGACTCGTCGTTGGTACCCTGACCAGTACAAGGCGGCACCGAAGAAGAAGGGGTCCCACCGAGCCCTGGGCGACATCGTGGAGAGCGTTGAGGAGCTCCGGTACTACCGAAGCTCCGTGTTCGTCGAACCCGCAGGCACGGATCCGGACTCTCCGGTCGCCGGGCCCTGACGCAAAGAAGCTAGGCACGGCCGCCCGTTCGTGAGAGAATACAGGAGGTGCCGATGGTTCACCCTCGGCCGAACGCGCAGGAGGAGGCTTCCCTTGAGCCAAGCCCGAGCAGATCTTCCCAGGGACGACCGTGCCCCGTTCCCCGACGTGGGTGGCCACCGGCGACGGAGCTCCCGGCAGGTGCGTCACGAGTCCAAGGCTCAGCTTCACGTGGGCCTGTGGGACGAGGACGCCCTGGAAGACGCCATCTGCCCCAATGGGGCCCACGACGTCGGCCGCAAGGCCTCCCCGAAGCCCCGCCGAGAGCCCAAGCCAGGACGGCGGGACGGCTTCAAGGTGTGGAAGACGCCGTTCTGGAAGCGACGGCGGAACCTGTGGGCCCAGCGCAACCGCGCCGAGCGAACCGTGGCTGAGGTAGACGTCTTCACCGGGTGATCCCGGCTTTGAGCCGGGTTTCGTGGCCGGTTCGTGACAGGGTTTCGTGGCAGGGTTTCGTGGCAGGGTTTCGTGGCAGGGTTTCGTGGCAGGGTTTCGGTCGAGACCTCCAGGACAGGGCCGGGTAGGGGCTTCTGTGGTGCGAAAAAGCGCACAGGTGCACTTTTTCGCACCACAGTTCGCAGGGGTACCT
>JALZAH010000583.1 GCA_030948425.1 Actinomycetota bacterium | reverse complement strand
GCGTTGACCAGGGCGGCCAGGATCGTGCCCCGGTGGTAGCCGTAGGAACGCTCGGCGGTGGCAGCGCGGCGGGCCCAGCGAACGGCCACCAACGACACCACCACTGCGGCCACGTCGCTCAGGTTGTGGCCGGCGTCGGCGAGCAGGCCGAGGGAATGGGCCAGCAGTCCAAAGACGACCTGGGCAGCGACCAGCGCGACGTTGATGCCCAGGGCGATCGCCAGGCGCCGCGACCGGCTCACGGCTCCGTCACCGGCGACGGGCCGGCGGCGTGGCCGACGTGCTCGAGAGCCACGTCGAGCAACATGCGCACGTGGCCGTCCCGAAGCGAATAGTGCATCATCCGCCCGGCCCGCCGGGCCTTGACCACACGGTGGGCCCGCAGCAGCCGCAGGGCATGCGAGGTCGTCGATTCGGCCATCCCGGCGGCCGCAGCCAGGCCGCATACACAGAGCTCACCGCCCTCCAGGAGGCTCGCCAGCAAGCGCAGCCAGTTGGGGTCGGAGAGGAGCCCGAACACCTCGGCCAGCTCGTCGACGACCTCGGCTTCGGGTAACGAGGACTGAACGGAACGGACCCGCTCCGGGTCGACCAACTTCAGCTCGCAGCTGTCCACGGTCACCGGTTGCGAGGACACTCGGGCTCCTGACGTCTGCATGAACGTGCAGATGTTGGCAGCAGAGCGATCGCTGTCGAGGCCGGCCCGGTAGCGTTCGTCCGTGGAGCGGGACCGGTGGCTCGATGCCCTGGAGGTGGAGGGAGCCCGTGCCGCCGAGGTCATGCTCGCAGCCGAGCCAGAATCATTCGGTGATCGACGGTGAGACACCATGACAGACGGCTTCGTCGTGGCGCCCGGGGGTGGCCATCCCATCGAACTGCCGGGATGGTCGATGTCCGTCACGGTCGGCGCCGACGCCACAGGGGGTGCCCTGACCGTGCTCCAGGCTCGGATGGACAGGGGCCACCCGGGCCCCACCGAGCACATCCACGACGGTCACGACGAGACCTTCTACGTTCTCGATGGCACATTGCGGTTCCGGCTCGGAGATGAATATCGAAGCGTCACTGCCGGTAGTACCGTTTTCGCCCCTCGCGGCCGGGCCCACGGCTTCTCGAACCCGTCGGATCAACCGGCTACCTACGTGGTCATGCTCACCCCTTCGGGGTATGAACGCTTCTTCGACCAGGTCGCCGACCATGTCAAGCAGACTGGTGCTCTTCCCAACCAGGCGACGGCGGAAGCGTGGATGGCGGCGTTGAAGACCCGGCCGGCGGCGCCGGCCTGACCGCGTCTTTTCGAAAGCCCACGACCGACACCATCAGGCTCAGCAATGCGTAGCCGAGGAACACGTACGGGAACACCGTGTACGGCATCTCCTCGGCCACGTAGGCGCTGTCGACGAAGACGGCGAGGGGGATGAACGCGGCCACGATGGCGATGACCACGTGAAGAGGGCGCAGTGTGCCGTCGCGGGCAAGCACGACCGGCATGCCGACGGCCACGAGAACGTATGGCAGCAGGATCCCGTAGCCACCGAGGGTGCTCAGCCAGGCGATCAAAGTGTGAGCGTCGGTGGACACGAATGCCATCACCGCCGCCCCCACCGCGAGGAGGGCGACGAGCACGCCGACGGCCACGTGAGGGGTCCGGTGGCGCGGGTGGGCTCGGCCGAGGGCGGCCGGCAGCCGACCCTCCCGGGCCATGGTGTAGAGGAACCGGGCGCTGCTGTTGAGAAGTGCCGTGACGGCGGCAAAGGCGCTGATGGCTATCCCGACATTGACGGCGTAGGACAGGGGATGGAGCCCGTACTTGTCGGCCAGCTCGACGAGCGGGTTGTTGGCGGCGGCCAGTGTCGAGGTTCCGTCGGTCGTGAAACCGAGAGCCTGGACATAGGCATTGAACACGTAGAACACCCCGATCACGACCACCGACAACAGCAACATCCGGGGTACCGATCGGCGTGGATCGCGGGCCTCCATGCCGAGATTGGCGGCGCTCTCGAAACCCGCCAATCCGAAGAAACCGATGGTCACTCCTTTGAGGATGTCGGAGAGCGACGAATTCGCCAGCGTGAGCTGGGAGTGGTCGAACA
>JALZAH010000581.1 GCA_030948425.1 Actinomycetota bacterium | reverse complement strand
AGGGCCACGTTGAGGCCGGCCACCGACATCACGACCATCACCAGCGACAGGCACATGATCCCCAGCAGGAACCATCGCCGCCGATGGATGACGGGATCCTCGTGCAGTTCCCGTTCACCCGAGAGCTTGGTCGGACGTCCTCCTGGCACGGTTACTCCTCTGGGGTGATCGACGGACTGCATGCTCGCATGAGCACCATGGCTACGTTAGAAGGGCGAGATGAACGGGCAGTTTCGAGGCCGCCTCTGGCCGCCGGCCGGCCGCCGCCCGGGCCGCCACCACAGGTGTCCTCCGGTCACATTCAGGGAGGCGCCAGGCCGTCGAGGACGACCATCGTGTCAGCGTCGAGATGCACCTCGGCGGTGGCCATGTTCTCGGCCAGGTGGTCGAGGTTGGATGTGCCGGGGATCAGCAGGGTGCCGGGGTCGTGGGCCAGGAGCCAGGCCAGACCGACCTGGGCAGGCGTGGCGGCGACAGCCGTGGCGGCCGCCAGCAAGGCCGGGTGCTCGGTCACTTTGGCGATGCCGGGGAACGCCGAGCCGAGGGGAAAGAACGGAACCCACGCCAAGTCGTGCCGGCGGCACAGCTCGAGTACCGGCTCACCGGACCGGTCGAGGACGCTGTAGGGGTTCTGCACGCAGACGATGCCGGAGGGCAGCGCCTGGTCGAGCTGGTCGGCGGTGACGTTGCTCATACCGATGCCGCCGATCTTTCCCTCGTCGCGCAACGAGACCATCTCGGCCAGTTGGCTGTCGAGGTCGACGGCTTGACCGGCGGGCACGGCGGCGTCCCCGGCCTCGTGGAGGCGCAGGTTCACCACATCGACCTGCTCCACCGCCAGGGTGCGCAAGTTGGCCTCCACGCCGGCGCGGAGCTGTTCGGGTCGCTGGGCGGGGATCCAGCCTCCCCGGGCATCCCGCTCCGCACCCACCTTGCTCACCAAGACCAGGTCGTCCGGGTAGGGCGCGAGGGCGGAGTGGATCAACTCGTTGGCCACATCCAGCCCGTAGTACTGGGCGGTGTCGATGTGGTTCACGCCCAGTTCGACGGCCCGTCGGAGCACGGCCAGAGCGGTGTCCCGGTCGCGTGGCGGACCCCAGACGCGTGGCCCAGGGAGCTGCATGGCGCCGAAGCCCATGCGCGCCACGGGGCGGCCGGCCAGTAAAGCCGAGCCGCCAGGAGGATCGCGTCGTTGGTCTGGTCCGGTCATGGAGCACCATCAGTTTGGACCAGGCCGCCGTCATAGTTCGCCAGCGCGCTCGGAGAGATTCGAGCTCCCAACCTTCGGGTCCGCAGTGCCGATCCAACGTTCTCGACCTTCGCCGCTGGTCGCTGAAATGGTCAGCATGCGTGTGACCAGCGCATTTACCTGAACAAGGCCGACCAATGGTGACTGCCGCAGACCGGCTGGCGTCTGGCCAGATCATTGGGCGACGTCCGGGCGGAGAAGGCCGCGAGGTCGTTGAGGTGCGTCCCCGGTCGTCGACCGAGCCAGGATCCCGGTGCCGCCCCGAGCTCGCTGGGCGGGACGCCATCGCGGTAGCCGTGCGCCGGCCTCCCTGGCGCAATTATTCTGCCGTCGCGGCGCCGGCATTGGAGAGGGAACATGTCACGCATCAGCGGCATCGAAGCGAAGAGCGCGCTGCGCCCGCTCGCCGTGATCCTGGCGCTCACGGTTCTCGCGGGATGTACCGACACGCGGACCACTGCGATCCGCGACGACCCTGACGCTGCAGCCCAATGGGACTCGCTCTTCGGCCGGCATGTGCGGCCCGCCGTCCTCCAAGAGGGGCTCGGCCCAATACACATGCCCGTGACCACGACGAACCCGGAAGCTCAGCGCTGGTTCGACCAGGGTCTCGCCCAGCTGTTCGGCTTCGCACATGAGGATGCCATCCGCTCGTTCGAGAAGACCCTGCAGCTCGACCCCGGTCTGGCCATCGCCAACTGGGGCATCGCCTACGCCTACGGGCCCAATATCAACCTGGGAATGGACGCGTGGCGGGCCACGCGGGCCAACGAGGCCCTTTCTCGCGCCCTCGGCCACACCGGGGAAGCGGGTCCTCTCGAGCGGGCGCTCGTCGACTCACTGACCGTGCGCTACTCGAGTGACCGGAGCATCGACCCGTTCGGCACGTCATCGCGCGCCCCGCTCGACCGGGCCTACTGGGAGCGGATGCAAGCCGTGATGGCGGCGTTCCCCGATAACACCAATGTCGCCACCCTCACCGCCGAGGCCGGCCTCGACCTCATCCCGTGGCGCGCGTGGGACTACAACGGCAAGCCCACGCTCCCGGTTGTCGAGACGGCCACGCCCGCCATCCCCGAAGTTCTGCAGGTGAAGGAAATTCTGGAGAGCGTCATGGCTCGGGATCCCGATCACATCGGCGCTCTCCACTACTACATCCATGCCGTGGAGGCCTCCCAGGATCCTGCACTCGCGCTTCCGGCCGCCGCCCGTCTCAAGTCGATCGCCTGGGGCCAGGCCCACCTGGTCCACGCCGCTTCCCACATCTACGCCCGGGTCGGCGACTGGGGATCGGCCATGGTGTCTGGAGACGACGCCGTCGTACAAGACGAGCGCTACCACGAGCGCGTCGGCAACGACGATCTCTACTGGGTCGCCCATGGTGACCACAACCTGTACTTCCAGACCAGCGTCCTGAGCAACGGGGGGCGTGGGCGGGAGACCGCTGTGCGGGCCCATGAGCTCGACCAACGGGTGAGGAAACAGCTCTACGTGACGCCGGAACAGGAGTACCTCCTGCCGATGGAGCAGAGCTTCTCGGTGCGCTTCCATGAATGGGCGAAGGTCCTCGCCTACCCACAGCCCCAACGCAGGTTCAAGGCGACCCTGGCGTTCTGGCACATCAATCGGGGTATCGCCCTCGCCGCCACCGGCGATGTCGCCGGTGCCCGGTCGGAGTTGAGGGCCACCGAGGACGTGCTGCAGTCGCAGGACCCGCCCCGTCTCGCCGACGCCCGTTACGAGTTCCAGAACAACCCGGCATCGGCGCTCGTCGAGCTCGACATGGATCTTCTTCGTGGACGCATCGCCGAGGTGGGCGACGACGCGCAGGCGGCGGATGCCGCTTACCAGTCGGCGGTCCGACGGTTCGACACCTTGTACTACGACGAGCCGCCACCCTTCTACTACCCGGTACGGGAGACGTACGGAGGGTTCTTGCTACGAGCCGGGCGTCCCGAGGACGCCGAGGCGGTCTTCCGCTCCGACCTGGTGGCCTTCCCGAACAACGGACGTTCCCTTTTCGGCCTCTCGCAGGCACTCGACGCCCAGGGCGAGCCGAGCGCCGACGTTGGGGCCCGGTTCGATGTCGCCTGGCGCTGGGCCGATACGCCATTGAGCGCTTACTCGCTCGACTGATGCGGCAGACCGTCGAGAAATGGCCGGCCGCGGGCGCATGCTGCTCATGTGTGGCCGGCCATCGGCGCGGACGGTGGTGATCCAGAACAGCTCAGCCGTCTCGAGGGTCCGCACGGTCTCGTCCCACGAGGTTGGCGCGGTCCCCGGATCGCTACACCGGTCGTCGAGCGTGGTCATGGGTCCGTTCCTCGGAGGTCCCTTCCTGGTTGCGCCGCGACACATCGGTCTACGGGCGACGGCGACGCCGGTGCGCTGTCGGCCGTTCTCGTGCACCCATCGCCGCCTCCATCGTTGTCGTTGACAACGAGACTCGCGGACCATACCTATTCTCCTGGCAACTACCGACTCGGATCACTAACATCGGCTCGTCACGGGAAGGGGGGTCGCACATGGCATCGGTTCCCCAGGTCCCCGAGTTGTGCCGGACAATTCGAGGGGCGGGAGATGGATTCTGACGAGCCCGACGCGTTGCGAGCGGGAATCTCACGGCGGTCGGTGCTGCGGACGTCTGTCCTGGGTGGCTCTGCGCTTGCCGCGTGCGGACTCGTCTGGCCGGCCCGCGCAGTTGCCGAAGGGCGTGGGGTTCACGCCGTGCCAACGAGCGGTGCCCCAGCGGTGGGTCCAGCCGCGTTTTCGCTGTTCGCGGATCCGTCCCTGAACTTCGAAGCCCTACTGGCGCTTGGCAGTGCCGGATACGGATCGAGCGAGGTCGGGGAGGTGATCACCGCGGTCACCGAGGCGACGGTCGCCGGGCCGAGTTATCAGACCTACGCCGACGCCTGTCAGAGGATGGGTGACGTCGTGGCCGAGCACGCGGCCATGGCGCTTCGCCGGGGGCATCGGACGACCGCCGCTTGGGCGTTTCTCCGGGCCTCGGAGTACTACGCGCAGGTGCTGTATTTCGTTCTCGGCACCGATGCGCCCCAACGTGAACCGGCGATCTTCGACACGACACGGCAGTACTGGGAATCGGCGGGCAGGTTGCTCGAGCCTCGGATCAAGCGCGTGGACATCCCCTACGAGGGCACCACGATCCCCGGCTACTGGGTCTCCCCCGACAGCTCCGACACCCGGCGCCCGACGGTCATCCTGAACAACGGAAGCGACGCCCAGGCTGTCGAAATCTGGCCGTTCGGCGTCGCCGCTGCCGTCCAGCGCGGCTACAACGCCCTCACCTTCGAGGGCCCCGGGCAGGGCGCCATGTTGTTCGAACGCGACATCCCATTCCGGCATGACTGGGAGCAGGTCATCACCCCTGTTGTCGACTGGCTGCTTCGGCGAAGGGACGTCGACCCGGACAGGATCGCATTGACGGGATGGAGCATGGGTGGCGAGCTGGTCATCCGGGCGGCCGCGTTCGAGCACCGCCTCGCCGCAGTGGTGTCAGACCCCGGCACCATCGATGTGTGGGCGCCGTACGAAGCCGATCTGGGCCCCATCGCCGACGCCGGCCCCAAGGCGGTCGTCAACAAGAAGTGGCGGGAGGACGTCGTCCCGAACCTGCCATCACCGGTTCAGTTCATCCTCAAGAAGCGGTTCGAGATCTTCACCAAGGAGGCGCACCGCTCCGCCATCGCCGGCCATCTGCCGGAAGACTTCTTCGACGTCGCTCGGGCGATCAAGAGGTTCAGGATCACGAATGACATTGCCGGCCGCGTGCGAGCGCCTGTCCTCGTGACGAACTACGAGGGCGACACCTTCTTCCCCGGGCAGGCCGAGGAGCTGCACCAGATGCTGCGGACACAAAATGAGCTCGTGACGTTCACGGCGGCCGAAGGGGCGCAGTACCACTGCGCACCGATGGCCCCTCAACGGCGAAACGAAGTCATCTACGACTGGCTCGACGAAACCCTCGGCTGGCGGGGTGGGCGGCGCGGGGATTCCCAACTTCGGCCCTAGTGTCCCGAGTCAGAGATCCGCTGGCAATATGTCGGCGTGGCTGTCGAGGATCTCGTCGGCGGTCGTGTCCCAGACGAGAGGCTTGGGGTTGTCGTTGCTTGGTGTCGAGGTGCGGATGGAGGCGACGAGGTCCTTGACCGAGTGGTGGGTTCCCTCGAGGCAGCCATTTGTCGGTGGCTCGGCGGACCACCGCTCGACGAGGTTCCAAACCCCACCCAGTCTCCTCCCGGGTCTGCTCGGAAGACGGGCCCCGACGACGATCAGGTCAACGAGCCGGTTGCTCCGCACTTTTACGTGACCGCCCACCCCATGTCGGGGGCCCATCAATACATGCACGTATCCAGCGCGCTCGGAGAGATTCGAACTCCCAACCTTCTGATCCGTAGTCAGATGCTCTATCCGTTGAGCTACGAGCGCAAGAAAATGGCCTATGACCTGCGGTTTTGTCTCCACAGGCCAGTGCGAGGAACCGGCACAGCGCTCCTACAGCATATAATGAGGCGCCGTTTGACCGATGCACGAAAAACCGTAGGAGGCACGATGCCGGCGGTCCGCACGTCACCCAGCCTAGACGCCTTGATCCCGTCGTGGACCCGCCATCTCCGGGCCGCGAACCTGGCGCCGAGAACCATCCAGTCCTACGCCGAGGCGGCGACGCGCCTGTC